>JASJDF010000295.1 GCA_030065715.1 Xenococcaceae cyanobacterium MO_188.B19
TAGGAGTAGCTGGGGTATTTGGTGGTGCATTATTAGCTGCTTTACATGGTTCTCTAGTAACTTCCACTTTAATTCGGGAAACTACTGAAACTGAATCTGCCGATAAAGGTTATAAGTTTGGTCAAGAAGAAGTTACTTATAACTACATGGCTGGACATTATGGATTCCTTGGTCGCTTACTGATTCCTTGGTTTGCTAGTGCTAATCATAGAGCTTTCCATTTTCTTTTAGTAGCAGTGCCAACTATTGGGATCTGGTGTGCAGCAGCAGGAGTAAGCGCAATGGCATTTAACCTGAATGGGTTTAATTTCAATCAGTCGATTTTAGATAGTCAAGGTCGAGTAATTTATAGCGATGCTGATATTCTCAACAGAGCAAATCTCGGTATTCAAGCTATGCACTCCCCTAATGCTCATCATTTTCCTTTGACTTTGGCTGGTGGCGAACCAATTACTGTGAGTTTGGTTAATAGTTAATTCTAGGGGCGAACCGTCGTTCGCCCTTGCACTTGTTCATAATAAAACTTGAGATCGATGAAGTGATGGTGTTAGGAAATAAAATTCAATCATCATGGAGATTTATTGATCATGTCCATAGAATTTCCAAGTCGTTTAAAAACCCGTTTATCAATTGCTCTACTAATTCTGCGAGTGTCTTTAGGATTATTTCTGTTACTTTGGGCATTGGAAAAATTTATTCTTCCCGAAACAACAGAGCAGATTTGGTCTAACTTTTATCAGATACCAATATCGGGAGCTATAGTAACGATTCTGGCGATTTTCCAAACTTTACTTGCGATCGCTTTTATCTTAGGATTTTTGCGTTCTATTACTTATGGTATTGGTCTAGGTATTAATGGAGTCACTTTCATTTCTACTTGGCGACAATTATTAGACCCTTGGGGTTTGGCTTCTGGTGCAGCTATCAATCATCTATTTTTAGCTGGTATCCCTGTATTAGCAGGATTTATTGCCCTATATATACTGCATCCTTGGGATACTTGGTCGATGGATACTTGGCTAAAAGATAAATCTCGCTCTAGTCACGTTCATGAATCAGAACTACCTATTAAGGATCTACATCATGAATAGTTAGTTATTAGTTATTGGATGAGGAGGGAAACTTATGGAACTTAAATCTGTAAAAGTAGAGATTCCTGAAGGGGCAAATTTAATTCTGGGTCAAACCCATTTTATTAAAACTGTAGAAGACCTCTATGAGATTATGGTAGGGACATCATCCCAGGCGAAGTTTGGCATTGCTTTCTGTGAAGCGTCAGGAGAATGTTTGATTCGTACTGTGGGTAACGATCCGAATCTTCAGAAAATTGCGATCGCAAATGCTCAAGCACTGAGCGCAGGTCATAGTTTTATTATCTTGCTGAAAGAAGCTTATCCGATCAACTTTCTCAATGCTATTAAGCAATGTCCTGAAGTCTGTAACATCTATTGTGCCACAGCCAACCCTGTAGAAGTCATTATTGCCGAAACCGAACAGGGAAGAGGCATTCTGGGAGTTGTGGATGGATATTCACCCAAAGGAGTAGAAACAGAAGTAGATATTCAAGTACGTAAAAAACTACTGCGTCAGTTTGGTTACAAGTTGTAGATTGCTCAATGGTTTATCTCCCAGTATCCCTATTTCTATTTTTATTATTTTTGCTCCTATTCCCATTTATTTGGATAGCATTCACTCTAGATGTAGTAGAGGTAGCAGTTGCTAAGTTGGGGTTTTCTCCAGGTGTGGCATTGCTACTTTTTATTGCTGTGTTGGTAGGTAGCACTATTAATATTCCTCTCTATAAAGTGGAATCTATCGTCCCCGTTGCTCCAGATTTTATGGATATGTGGTTAGAGCAGTTTTGGGGTATTCCTCTTCAAAAAGTACGACAAAAAACAATTGTTGCTCTCAATGTTGGTGGTGCTTTAATTCCCGTCTTACTAGCGATCTATGAACTAACTCGCTCTAGTGTCTGGGCTATTTTTTGGGTTACTGTAATTGTTACCATTGTCAGTTACTATTCTGCCCAAATAGTCCCAGGAATTGGTATTCAAATGAATGCCTTAATTTCTCCTCTCACTGCTGCCATTAGTGCCATTCTGATTGCGGAACCTCTTGCTTCTTCGGTAGCTTTTGCTGGAGGGATATTGGGAACTTTGATTGGTGCCGATTTGCTCCATCTTAAAGAAATCGAGCGCATGAGTCCAGGGGTTTTGAGTATTGGCGGTGCAGGGGTATTTGATGGTATTGCTATGTGTGGGCTATTTTCTTTGCTGCTTACATGAAAATTTGTTTTCAGCAGACCACAAAGTGCCTCGCTTCCAGCGAGATTGTACATTCCTTCGGAAAGATCGCATTATTCGATAAAATCTTTAAGAAATGACAAAAGCTTGTCCATAGTTGATTAAAGTTCGTTATTTATAAATACAATAGTTAATATATGGTAGCTTTCAAGAAAAATGGCTAAGAGGAAAGCAAGGAAAAAAGCTTGGGGCTTTGGTTCTGATTCTCAAACTCTTAATAAATGTCTGCAAGAATTTGATAAGTATATAGTCAAAAATAAGTGGTCAAAGGCACAAAAAATAGTCGAAGAATTAGAGCAGCGTTTTTCATCCAAGAAAGAAGTTTTAGAATGTTGGTTAACCTTGGCTTATGCCCAAAATGATTGGACAACATACCAACAAAAAGCAACAGAATACACTTTAAAACATCCTGATGAACCTGATGCTTACTTAACCTTATCTTCTGTTTGCCTAAAAAATACTTATCCCCTTTTGGCACTAGAAGCCTTAGAAAAGTTTTGTCAAAAATTTCCTAATCATGCCAAAATTCCAGAGGCAAAGCAAACTATTGAGGAAATACAAGCAATAGTGCCAGAATTATTAAAAGATTATGATTTAGAAGGACAGCAAGCCTTAGAAGTCGGAAGATTAAGTGAACAGGGTCGTTTTTTATTTGAATCCAATCAATATACTGATGCTAGTAAAATTCTGAAGGAGCTAATTAGCTTGGCTCCAAAATTTCCCCCTGCATTTAATAATTTAAGTTTGATTCGCTGTTTTGAAGGAGATTTAACAGAAGCAATTGCCTTAGCCCAACAAGTCTTAGAATACGATCAAAATAATTTTCAAGCTCTGGGAAATTTGGTTCGTTTTTATTTATTATCAGGCAAAACAGAGTTGGCTGAACAATATTTAAACGACCTAAAAGCATTAGACAATATAATATCAGATGTTTGGCTCAAAAAAGCTGAATCCCTATCATTATTTGGAGATTGGCCAGGTTTAGTTGAATTAGAAAAAGAAGCAGAAGCATCAGATGTATCAGAAGATTTAACTGCTGTATTTTGGCATTGTATAGCTGTAGCTCATGCTAATTTGGAGCAAGAAAAGAAAGCTCGTCAACTATGGCAAAAATCCTTAAAAATAACTCCGACTTTTGAATATGCTCGCCAAAATCTAGACAATATAAAACTACCAGTAGGTGAGCGAGATACGCCTTGGGCTTTTGAAATAACCGAATGGTTTTCTTCTAAAATTAGAGAAGATATTACCCAAATGGTTAGTGACTCTGAGATTAAAAATGACAATCAATCTCAATCCATTGCTAAAAGAATAATCAAGAAAAATCCTCACATTCTGCCTTTGATTCCTATCCTTTTAAAGCGTGGTAGTCCCTCAGGAAGAAAATTTGCTATTTATATGGCAACTTTAACTAAAAAGCCAGAATTAGTCGCAGCTTTAAAAGAATTTGCTTTTGGTCGAGACGGCAGTGATCAAGAGCGTATAGAAGTAGCTCAACAACTTAATCAGGAAGGACTAATTCCATCGGGAAATATAAAAATGTGGGTTAAAGGAGAACATACAGAACTTTTATTAATGGGAATGGAAATTAATGATGAGCCCACAGTTACCCATTCCCAAAAAGTTGGAAAATTAGGACAAAGGGCAGTTTTATGTCTCAAAATGGGAGATAGTGAAGAGGCAGAATCTATTCTTCTAGAAGCTTTGAAATTAGAACCTTCTGCTCCAGATTTAAAATTTAATTTAGCTAATTCATATATGTTGCAGGATCGAGTAGAAGAAGCTTATGATTTATTGCATAAAATCCACAAAGAACATCCAGATTATACTTTTGCTGCTATTTCCTTGGCTAACCATTACATACATAATAAAGAATTAGAAAAAGCCGAGGAAATCTTAAAACCACTACTGAGGAAAAAGCAATTTAACTATCAGGAATTTTGTAAATTATGTGAAACACACATTCAGTTGGCAGTTAAGAAAAAAACTCCAGAAGCTGCTTTTTCTTGGCTTAATATGTGGAAACAATTAGCAGATGAAGACGATCCAGATTTAGATTATTGGTGCAACCGTTTAGAAAAAAAATCTTCTCGGTTTTGGCAATAGAGCCACTTATGAGAGTTATCATTTTATAACCTGTAAGATCAGGATAATGTTTTAAACTCATATTGACAGAATATATTTGGTAAATATGACACTTTTGTCGGGAAAGCCTCATCCTTTGGGAGCTACCTGGGATGGTCAGGGAGTAAACTTCGCCTTATTTTCAGAAAATGCCACAGGCGTGGAACTTTGCCTCTTTGACGAGCAGGATAATGAAACTCGCTTACCGCTAGTTACAGTAGAAAACTATGTCTGGCATGGTTATGTTCCAGGGATCAAGCCAGGACAAAAATATGGCTTCCGAGTTTATGGTCCTTATGAACCAGAACGAGGACATCGCTTTAACCCTGCTAAACTCCTAATCGATCCCTACGCTAAAGCGATCGCAGGTGATATTGGTCATGGAGCTGAAATCTTTGGTTATTCTTGGGATGACGAGACACAAGACCTGGCAATATCTTATTTAGATGATGCCCCTTTTATTCCGAAAGCAGTAGTGGTGGATGATGCCTTTGCTTGGGAAAGCGATCGCCTATTGCAAATTCCCTGGCAGGAAACTGTCATTTACGAAACTCACGTTAAGGGTTTTACGAAACTACATCCAGATATTCCCCAAGAGCTACAAGGGACTTATGGGGGACTAGCTCATCCTGCTGCGATCGCACATTTTAAATCTCTTGGTGTTACAGCAGTTGAACTGTTACCTACCTATCACTTCTTTCTCTACCCAGGATTACTCGCCGATAAAGGATTAACTAATTATTGGGGTTACGATCCCATCGGCTATTTTGCCCCCTATTGTGGCTACAGTGCTAGTGGCATTCTCGGTGAGCAGGTGACTGAGTTTAAGCAGATGGTTAAAAGCCTACACGCTGCGGGGATCGAAGTGATTTTAGATGTGGTTTACAATCACACGGGAGAAGGCAATCATTTAGGTTCGACTCTCTCATTTCGTGGTATCGATAATGCAGTTTACTATCGCTTAGTAGAGGGGAATCCACGCTACTACATTGAGGGTTTTACAGGCTGTGGTAATTGCCTCAATCCCTTTCATCCCCAAGTCCTGAAGCTAGTCATGGATAGCTTACGCTATTGGGTCTCAGAAATGCACGTCGATGGTTTTCGCTTCGATATTGCTCCCGTACTAGCGCGAGGAGAATTGATTGAAGTCGATATTTGGCGGGGTAACAAAAAGCAGAAGCTTAAGGTTTATGACCACGAATTCGATGAATTAGCGGCTTTTTTCACGATTATTCACCAAGACCCAGTTCTCTCCCAGGTGAAGCTGATTGCCGAAGCTTGGGATACTGGGAATGGAGGCTATCAAGTGGGGAATTTTCCCCTTTTGTGGTCGGAGTGGAATGGTAAATATCGGGATGTCATGCGGGATTTCTGGCGGGGTGAAGAGATCAAATTAGGAGAGTTGCGAGATCGCTTTACTGCTAGTCCTGACTTGTATCAAAGCAAGGGTCGGCTACCTGCTGCTAGTATCAACTTTATCACTTGCCACGATGGTTTTACCCTGAACGATTTGGTCAGCTACAACGAAAAGCATAATGATGGCAATGGGGAAGACAGTGGCTCTCATGATAACCATTCTTGGAATTGTGGCGCGGAGGGAGAAACAGATGACCCAGAAGTATTGCAACTACGTGAAAGACAAAAACGGAACTTTCTCACTACCCTGATCTTGTCCCACGGTGTTCCTATGCTATTAGGAGGCGATGAATGGGGGCGATCGCAGAAAGGAAATAATAACCCCTACTGTCAGGATAATGAGATTTCTTGGTTTAATTGGCAGTTAACTGAATCCCAGCAATCTCTGTTAGAGTTTACCCGCCAACTTATAGAATTTCGTCGCAACCATCCCCTATTTCGTCAGCGCAACTGGTTAGAGGTTAGCTGGTTTAAGCCCGATGGTAGTGCCATGACTGAGGCAGAATGGGACAATGCTGCTAGTGCTTTCAGTGTTTTTTTAAACGGTGGGGAAATTCCTGGTGAGGTTAAAGATGATGATTTTTTACTCTGTTTTAACGCTGAATCAGAAATGGTTGAGTTTACCCTTCCCGATGAACTAAAGGGTAAAGATTGGCAAGTTGCGATCGATACTACTGAGTCTGGGTTTGTTGCGGAGAAACGCTTTGATCAGGAGAAGGAAGTAATGGAAGTAGCAGCGCGATCGCTAATAGTATTAGCCTGTAATTCCTTGCTCAACGTCAGTTCGACGAATTAAAAAATACCTCTCCCCAACCCCTCTCCTAATAGGAGAGGGGCTTAAAAATCCGAGTTTCTCGTTGTAAATTTAGTAGATTTTTCTTTTTCCCCTCCTATGTAAAAAATTATTCCTTACTCCTCGTAGGGTAGAATGAGAGGGGTTAGGGAAGGTCATAAAACTCACGTTACTCAGTGAGGGTTAATCCGATAACTTGTATCTATGTTTGACCACATCATCTTCAATTCCCGCATTAGATGATGTAGCCTAAATGCGATCCAATTGATCTGAGTACAACATTTTTTCTTGTTGATTATGAGCAAAACTGCGACTGTAAGAGCGAGAATACAGCCTGAATTAAAGGCGAATGTAGAAGAAATTTTTCAACAACTCGGATTGACAACAACAGAAGCTATTACCCTATTTTATCAACAGGTTGCTTTGCGTAAAGGACTTCCCTTTGCTGTTAAGATTCCCAATAAAACCACAGAGGAAACCTTCAAAAAGACTGATCGAGGAGAAGAATTAATAAGCTGTCAAAGTGCAGAAGATATGTTTGATAGCCTTGGTATCTAATCGTGCAACCTATTTATATCCGCTATGTATTAACTCACAAAGAATATGATCAGGGAGATTGGAAAGAATGAGTACTATTGCACCAGAAATCAAACAGCAGTGGGCAGCGATCGC
>JASJDF010000296.1 GCA_030065715.1 Xenococcaceae cyanobacterium MO_188.B19
TAATTGTTAATAGAAAAAATCTCTCAATTCTTACTCTTTTAATAGACAAAAATTGGAATAAAAATAGTTTCTAGTTGTAGTACAAGATATTTATGCAAGAGTTCTTTTGATTCACAGAACGAGGAGAATTTAAAATTATGAGCGATTATATTCAACCCATAAATTTATTTCTTTCTACTTTGAGCTTCATGTTAATTGCCCAATGGTATGTCATTCCTGCTCTTAAGGGAATGACAAGAGAAGAAGCACTTCAGCCATTGTTATTGCTCCATTCATTTCGCCATATTGGTTTAATGTTTCTGGCTATTGGTGCAGTTAAATATGAATTGCCAACTACATTTTCTGTACCTGCTAGTCTAGGAGACTTAACAGCATCATTGTTGGCATTTTTGGCATTAGTCTTGATCCGCTTGCGTTGGTCATTTGCAATGCCCATTGTGTGGCTATTTAACATTGAAGGTACACTAGATTTATTCAATGCAGTGTTTCGAGGTGTAATTAATGATGCCTGGAATGGGATGGGTGCTACATTCTGGATTCCTTCCGTTATCGTTCCTGCACTTCTGGTTACGCACTATATCGTTTTTTTGATTCTTTTGCGTCCTGCCAATAACAAAGAATTAGAGAATATCTCGTAATTTAAAAACAATTCCCACAAAACCGATCGCAAGATTGTGATAGTATCACAAGAATTTGATAGTTGGGATTTTTAAGTCGCCCTAAGCTAAAAATGTTCAAGTTTAGGAGACAAAATTATGAAACTAGTAATTTTTGGTGCGACAGGTAGTATTGGTAGTCAAGTTGTAGAACAAGCATTAGAACAGGGACATACCGTTACGGCATTTACCCGCAATCCAGACAAATTAAACATACACCATCCCCGTCTAAATATTTTTACAGGGGATGTGATGAATCAGACTTTAGTGGAACAAGCAGTAATCAGTCATGATGTTGCAATCTGTGTCCTCGGCTCTGGTAAAAAGCTAACGGGAACTGTGAGATCACAAGGAACGAAAAATATCATTCAAGCATTAGAAAAAGTAGGTGTTAGGAGATTTATTTGCCAATCTACTCTAGGTACGGGAGATAGCTGGGGCAATCTCAACTTTTACTGGAAATACATCATGTTTGGATTTATTTTAAAAAAGGTATTTGCTGACCATCAAATACAAGAGCAATATGTTCGGCAAAGCAATCTTGACTGGACAATTATTCGCCCTGGAGCATTTATCGAAGGGAAGCTTACGGGTCAATATCGACATGGCTTTCCATCTAGCGATCGCACATCAAGTTTAACTATCTCTCGCCCAGATGTGGCTGAGTTTATCCTCAAGCAACTTACCGATAATACCTATTTGGGTAAAGCAGCTAGTTTGTCTTATTGAGAAAACTTTATAAAAATTACAGTTAAGCAGCATTAACATTATTATCTGCAACTCTGTTTGCGATCGCTTATTATCATCGGACTGGATTTTACAACTTAAATATAATGACCAGTTAACTCTAGAGATTAGAATGTTAACTGGTCATTTTGCAAAAGTTAGCGCAACATCAAGGCAACTTGTTTAGCAAAATAAGTCAGAATCAAATCTGCACCAGCTCGTTTCATGCTGAGTAAAGTTTCTAAAACAATTTTTTTCTCATCGATCCAGCCTTTTTCAGCAGCAGCTTTAATCATGGCATATTCCCCACTGACGTTATAGGCAGCAACAGGTATATCAGTATATTCCTTCAAACTACGAATAATATCTAGATAAGCAAGGGCTGGTTTTACCATTACGATATCTGCACCTTCAGCGATATCTAATTCAACTTCGGTGATGGCTTCTTGAGCATTAGCGGGATTCATTTGATAGGTTTGTTTGTCCCCAAATTGAGGCGCAGAACCCAAAGCATCACGGAAAGGACCATAATAAGCTGAGGCATATTTAGCCGAATAAGCGAGGATTCCTACATCAATAAAACCAGCAGCATCTAAACCTTGACGGATTGCACCAATTCTCCCGTCCATCATATCGGAAGGGGCAACAATATCTGCTCCTGCTTCTGCTTGAGAAACCGCCATTTTCACCAGAACTTCTACGGTTTCATCGTTGAGGATTTTGCCATCTTCTACTATGCCATCATGACCATAGGTAGAAAAAGGATCGAGAGCCACATCCGTAATAACAGTAATGTCGGGAATTTCTTTTTTGATCGCTCTTACCGTACGTTGGGCTAACCCTTCTGGGTTATAACTTTCTGTTCCTTTATTATCTTTTTTTTCTTCAGGAACTTTGGGGAAAAGTGCGATCGCATTTATGCCTAAATTATAAGCATCGGCTACTTCTTTGAGCAGTAAGTCTAGGGTGTAGCGATAGCATTCTGGCATGGAAGGAATCTCCTCTTGAAGATTTTCTCCTTCCATAACAAATAAAGGATAAATTAGATCATTCACGCTCAATTGAGTTTCTTGTACCATCCGCCGTAAGGCTTCTGTACGACGGAGACGGCGAGGACGACGAGTTAGGGAAAGTTTGCTGGCGGAAGACATAGAAACGGAAGGTAATTTTTAATAGATAGCTTTTAGCTGTTGGCTTTTAGCTTTTAGCTGATTTTGGGTTAAGCAAGTACTGTGAATGTACAATTTATCAGCTAATCACTAGATGGCTTTGAAACTAGAAAGCTTGAACAATAGTATTTACTATCTTAGAAATAAGGGTTATCAAAAAAAACTAAGTTTTATAAAGCAAAATTCTGTTTTTTTACTTTTAGTAAATTAGAATGCTTTCATGTGGGAACAAAATATCAGTGAAATTACTCAAGTAAAATAGTTATTGATAGTAAATTTACTAAAACTTCATAAAAGCCTTATAATGGCTAGACTTTTATAAAGCTTTCATGAAGCTACTAATTAAACCTTATTTTTCGAGGTACATTACTCTTAAGTATTTATACCTAAGTTGATAAAATAAGACTCGAATACACCACTAGTACTAGCAAAAGCTGAAAATCAATATACCAGCTAACGCTTGTTTGACCTGACATGGTTTTTATCTCCCAACTGTAGAACTGAAGCACCGAAATTTTTTAAGACTCTTTAACATATTCATCTTTAGGATCGGGACAAATTTAATAATGATGGGAACAACTGAAGATTACTACTCTATTTTACAATTATCGTCGGATGCAACTTTGCAAGATATTAAAGCTGCATATCGTCGTTTGGCTCGTGAATATCATCCTGATATGAATCCAGATGATAACATCAAGCAAGAACAATTTCAGCATATCTCTGAAGCCTACGAAGTATTATCAGATCCAGAAAAACGTCATCGTTACTATCTTGAGCATTATGTTATAAAGTCTGAGCATCAACATAATAGAAGCTATATAAAGGCTCTCTACAATAACCCTCCATTTACTTCTGATCGTCGGGCAGAAAAATTATACAATCAGGGATTTAAAAAATTTCAACGTCAACAATACACTAAAGCGATTGATAACTATACGAAAGCTATTGCTATTGATCCTGAATTTATCGCTGCTTATCTCAAGCGTTGTGAAGCTTATAATCAATTAGGTAACTATCAAGGAATTTTAGAAGATTGTTATCAAATAATTACCATTAACCCTTCTATTGTTAAAGCTTTGTATTATCAGGGAAGAGCTCGCTACCGCTTAGGCTTTACTCAAGGAGCAATTAATTCTTACAGCGAGGTAATTCGTCAAGATTCCCATCATGCTCAAGCCTATTATTATCGGGCTGTAG
Organism: Xenococcaceae cyanobacterium MO_188.B19; assembly: GCA_030065715.1. Classification (GTDB taxonomy): domain Bacteria; phylum Cyanobacteriota; class Cyanobacteriia; order Cyanobacteriales; family Xenococcaceae; genus JASJCP01. The sequence continues at coordinate 3,752 of JASJDF010000296.1, forward strand.
CTTATCTAGATATTCACAATACTGAATCGGCAATTCAAGATTTTAAATTTGCACGAGACTTATTTAAAGCACAAGGTAATGAGGAAGCTTTTCTTTTAATTAAGCAACATCTTAGTACTTTAACTCCATCCAAGTCCCCATTAAATAATCTTGCTGAAGGCTGTTTTCAAGTTTTACAAAATAGTTTGAAAACTACCACTAATTTAATCAAAATAGTCATTCAAAAAAGAAATTCAATGAATACTTCGAGTCAGGTACAGTAAATTGATAATTTTGTTTAGGATTACTTTAGTTTGACTAAAATATTAACGTCGCCGATTTTAAAGAAATACTTGCTCTTGAGTTGGCTCGGCGACGCTGAATTTTTATTGGTTAAGTTAAGTGGAACTTAATTAATGTTCGGGACATTTTTGCATACTAATTAAATCTGTGGTTGTTTTTTATGCCATTCTGTTGCTTGTTCATAAGCATGGGCAACATGAAATAATATATCTTCCCGCAATACATTACTGATTAATTGCATCCCAATTGGTAAACCAGCTTCATCAAAACCACAGGGAATACTCATTCCTGGTAAGCCTGCTAAGTTTACAGGAATTGTCATTAAATCAGATAGATACATGGAGAGAGGATCGGAAGTTTTTTCTCCAGCTTTAAAAGCAGTGGTAGGAGTGGTAGGAGAAATTAAAACATCTACTTCCTCAAAAGCTTGCTCAAAATCTTGTTTAATCAGAGTGCGTACTTTTTGAGCTTTGAGATAGTAGGCATCGTAGTAACCAGCAGATAAAGCATAGGTTCCTAACATGATACGTCGTTTGACTTCTGTGCCAAACCCAGCAGCACGGGTAGTTGTGTACATCTCTACTAAATTATCAGCTTCCTTACGAACACCGTATTTGACTGCATCGTAACGAGCTAAATTTGCCGAAGCTTCGGAAGGAGCAATAATGTAATAGACTGGCAACCCATAACGGAAACGAGGACAGGAAATCTCTTTAACTTCTGCTCCCATTTCTTTTAATTGCGCGATCGCGTCTCTTACTTTTTCTGCTACAATACTGTCTAAGCCTTCGCCAAAAGTTTCGGTAATAATTCCTACTTTTAAGCCTTTTTTGAGTTCTGGTTGCAGATATTGAGTGTAATCGGGTATTTCTATATTCAGACTGGTAGAATCACGACGGTCATGTCCTGCGATCGCATTTAGTAATATTGCACTATCTTCTACATTACGGGCAAAAGGACCAATCTGATCCAAAGAAGAAGCATAAGCTACCAAGCCAAAACGAGATACTAAACCATAAGTAGGTTTTAACCCCACTACCCCACATAAAGCAGCAGGTTGACGAATTGAGCCACCTGTATCTGAACCAAGAGATACCACACATTCATTAGCAGCCACAGCAGCAGCAGAACCACCAGAAGAACCCCCTGGTACTCTGGATAAATCCCAAGGATTAGCAGTTACTTGGAAGCCTGAATTTTCTGTAGAACTCCCCATAGCAAACTCATCTAGGTTAGTTTTGCCTACCATCACTGCGCCAGCATCTTTGAGTTTTTGGGTAACAGTAGATTCATACGGTGGTACGAAGTTTGCCAATATTTGAGAGGCGCAAGTCGTTTTGATTCCTTGGGTACACATATTGTCTTTAATCCCAATAGGAATACCCTCTAAGATACCAATCTCTTCCCCTGCAGCAATTTTACTATCTGCTTTTTTGGCTTGTTCTAAAGCATAGTCTGCGGTAACAGAGAGGAAAGCTTTAACTTTTGGTTCTAGGGTGTTGATGCGTTCTAGAGCTTCTGTGGTAATCTCTACCGCAGAACGTTCTTTATTTATTAGCTGTTGGTGTAATCCCTTGATTGTTGCTTGAGACATTAGAATAACAGTAAGCTTACAGATTCTATATTCTAAGTCTTATTCGTCTTCTTGTTCCCTAGCTCCGAGAAATGTGAGTAAAACAGTTTTGGTGTGTCAGAATCGAACTTGTAAATTATCTGGTTCAAGAGAAGTATTAAAACTCTAGTTTCCGCTAAAAGAGAGCAAAAACAGAGCAATTAGAGATTACTAGATTTGGGGGAAGATTTTAGTTAATAATGGCAGATGGTCAAACAACTTGCCAGAGAGGAGTATCTGCGTTCGTGTGATTGAACAAACTCTACAAGCTTTACAAATTATTGTGGAAACTGTACCAGTGGGCACGAATCTGGCTCTGATCCATCTGATGTGGAGTATCCTGAATGGCTCATTTCTGGGCAGTCGAGGAGCAATTTTTCCAGCTCTGCAAGAGTCGGGCTTCGACCCAGAAGAGATAAGACGCAGTTGGCAAGCGATGCGTTATGGAGCCTGGTGTATTGATGATTTGTTGCAGTCATGGCGCGACTATGTAAAGGAACAAGGGGAATGGCAAGCCCATAAGTATGAAGGGTACAGACCGCTGGCAGTAGATTTAACAGCCTTCTGGCGCTTGCGACTGAAAGGATGGATGGGCAAATATTTCAACGGACTAGCCAATCGGATGGTTAAAGGAATTGGTTTCGCCTTGGTCGTGGAAGTGGGACAGTTGGCAGGTCAACGTCTACCATTACTGCGAAAAATTCTGCGGGCTGAGTCCAGTGACCTCAGCCAAAAACAACTCAAGTTGAAAGCTTTGAGCTGGGTGGGAGAGAATCTCGACCCAAAAGAAGTCCTGGTCTTCGATGCTGGAGCACAGATCAGTGAGCTACAATCAGCTTCGGTTAAACGCTATGTCTTACGTTTAGCCTGCAACTGCACTGCTCGTCGTAATTACCTGCCAGAATATTCAGGGCGAGGACGGAAACCCCAGTATGGTCAACGGGTGCGACCTCTGCCTCGCCAAAGAAAAGGCCAAACCCTAGCAGCAACCGAGCCAGATTTTGAGACCTCCTTTGAGTTAGACGGTCGCGCGATTCGCGTTCACAGCTGGTCTAATTTAGTTCTCTCTGATGTTAAAGTTGAGCCATCAGCGGAAACTTTCTCCATCTGGGTCTTTTTTGACCCTCTGTATACCGACCCTCTTGTCTTGGGTACTAATCTCTCCTTACAACCCTTGAGTATCTTTTGTCTCTATGTAGATCGCTGGCCAGTGGAGCAGGTGCCCTTGGTCGCCAAACAAATGTTGGGATTACACCGGCAGTTTGTTTTTGCTCCCGAAAGTTGTCAACGGCTACCAGAACTAGCGATGTTAGTGGGCAATGTTCTCAGTTATCTAGCCTTGGTGTTACCGACCATGCCAACGGGCTTCTGGGATCGCTCTCCCCAAAAGACTACTGGGCGTTTGCGTCGGCGCTTAGCACGGACTCATTTTCCCAAAGATGCCCTAAACCATAGGCAAATCCGTAAAAAGAATTCCGTGACGGCTCATTTGCCCAAAGGCATTGCTGCTCATCGACGGCAAAAACAGCCCAAAATGGTTTCTCCGATAGCTGCTTGAGTCAACTAAATAAGAGGTAAATAACAGTTTTTTTGGCTTCAGGTAGAGTCTGGACTCATTTGCTCATTCCAGATTTAGCGGAAAGTAGAG
>JASJDF010000297.1 GCA_030065715.1 Xenococcaceae cyanobacterium MO_188.B19
GAATCCTGGGGTAATTCCCTTAGTAATGATTGAGGTTCAGAACGGGGAATATTTAGGAGACGATGATATTATCCGATTTCCCGAAACAGAATAAAGAAGCAAAATTCAGCTTAGTATTTAAGATTTGGGCTTCAGATAAACTAAAGCTTGTCGCCAAACCAGTGTCGGTTGGTCATAGTGGTCTAGTAGACAAAGACATTGAGAATCTTGCCACATAATTTTGCCAACTATCAAATCGTCAGTAACCAATTTTAATTCTACTTCTTGCTTGTCCTTAACATAGGCTTGAAGTTGTTTAATGCTAGGTAAACCAGTATCAAATTCAGTCATAATAAAATGATGTTTGGTAAAGGGAAAAATATAAAATGGGGCTTCAGTTTAGCAAATATCAAGGATTAGGTAATGATTTTATCTTGATTGATAATCGTCATGCTACCCAACCAGTAATTACGACTCAACAAGCCGTAGCAATGTGTGATCGCCATTTTGGCATTGGTGGTGATGGTGTTATTTTCACTCTTCCAGGAGATCAAGGCACAGACTACACTATGAGAATTTACAATTCTGATGGTTCAGAACCAGAGATGTGTGGCAATGGTATTCGCTGCCTAGCCAAGTTTATCGCTGATCTCGAAGGAATAGGAGAAATTAACAAAACTTACAAAATTCAGACTTTAGCAGGGGTAATAACTCCCCAAATACAGGGAGATGGCAAAGTAAAAGTCGATATGGGAGAACCCCAGTTAATGGCTCACCTAATCCCTACTACTTTAACGGAAGCAGAAGCTAAAGTAATTGCCCAACCCCTAGAAGTAGCTAATAAGGAATGGCTCGTTACTTGTGTGAGTATGGGAAACCCCCACTGTATTACTTTTGTGGATGATGTTGAAGCAATTTCTCTGAGTGAAATTGGTACTTTATTTGAACATCATCCTGTATTCCCCCAACGCACTAACACAGAATTTATCCAAGTAGTAAGACCAGATTATATCAAGATGCGAGTCTGGGAAAGAGGGGCAGGAATTACTCTCGCTTGTGGTACAGGAGCTTGTGCCTCGGTAGTAGCTGGGGTATTAAATGATAAATGCGATCGCGTTTGTCTGGTAGAATTACCAGGAGGTTGCCTAGAGATTGAATGGTCTCAAACAGATAATAGGGTATATATGACAGGAGCAGCAGAACCAGTATTTACTGGTTATTATGGGTAAAATAACCTAGTGATTAACCCAAGTACGCAATACTCTTCAGGTGATTTCCAAGAAAGAAATTACCTTAGAGCATTTGCAACCCTAATTACATCGTACATTTCAGGAACATCATGAACTCGGAGCATATTTGCGCCTCCTGCGATCGCACTACAGCAAGCAGCAGCAGTTCCCCAGACTCTTTCTTTGGGGTCAGTTTTGTTTAAAATATGACCAATAAAACTTTTACGAGACGCTCCTACTAATATAGGTAATTCTAAAGTTTTAAATTCTGCTAATCTTTTGAGTAATTCGATATTTTGCGGAGCATTTTTCGCAAACCCAATACCAGGATCGATAATAATGTTATCTCTACTAACACCAGCATTTACGGCTTGATTTATTTGAGTCTTAAAAAACCTGATTATCTCACCAATTAAATCCCGATAATTGGTCATTTGTTGCATAGTTTTTGGTGTGCCACGAATGTGCATTAAAATTATTGGTACTTCTAATTTAGCTGCTGTAGAAAACATTTTATTATCAAAAGTACCACCAGATATATCATTAATAATATTTGCTCCAGCTTCTATTGCTTGCTCTGCTACTATTGCTCTTGTTGTGTCTATAGAAATAGGAATAGTATAGTTTTTACGAATAGCTTTGATGACGGGAATGACCCGATTAATTTCTGTTTCCAAGCTTATTTGATCGCAACCAGGACGGGTGGATTGACCACCAATATCAATAATATCTGCACCATTATTTATGATGTATTTAGATTGTTTTAAGGCAGATTCTATATTATTAAATTCTCCTCCATCACTAAAACTATCGGGAGTAACATTAAGAATTCCCATTAAATAAGTTTTGTCTTGCCAGTTAAAAGTAAGATTGTTCCTTTTTAAAACTAGACTAGGTAATTGAGTTTTCATGAATATCAGTTAATAAAAACTATTATTGTTAATTAGAATAAAAAGTATCTTATTATAGATTCAACAGTAATTTTATAAAAATTATAAATTGAAGAAGGCAAGAGGCAGCCCTAAAGGAAATGGGTCGCGGTATACCACAAGGGTACAATGTGCTTTAGCATTCCCTTCAGTCGAGGCAGAGGGCAGAAGGATCGATTGCAGGGGGATTCTGACCCAACCGCATTCGAAGACCGCCAACCTCCTGCCTCCTGCCTTTCAACTCCTGCCTCCAACTGACCCAATACAAATACTGTTTGGTTAACGATTGTTGTTGAGAGTAGAGAATTTATGGGAATTTATTTAGAATAATATTAAGCAAAATCAGTACTATTGCTTGTAATGACTTTAATTAATACTCAACAATTTCACACGTTAGCTAACGTGATCGGTACTTTTTTATTTATTCTTACCTTCTTGTGGGCAGTTTGGTTTGCTTCTCGTATGGATTAAATTAAAATAATTGCCAATCATGAGAACTTAATCTTTTAAGTCCCTCTAATCGTTTACTAAAATAGCTATCATCTAATCTTGACCAACAGTGAACTGCTGCTGCATTAATATTAATCGACCAAACCCAAATATGAGCGGTTTGTGTCCAAGCTTGTAAAGATTCCCATTCTTGAGGAATCAAGGTTTGTACTTCACTATATCCTTTGAAGAAAGCATCACGAGTTTTGCGACTAATTCCTGCATTCATAGATACTTGTAGAAACTTAGCTAGATCAAAAGCCCGCCATCCATAACCACACTGATCGAAATCGAATAGAGTAATTTGATGATCATGGGTGAAATGAACGTTGCCACTGTGGGGATCGCCCCAACAAATGCCCCAGAAAGGAGGTTTTTGAGGGATTTGAGCTACTTGACTTTTGATTTTTCCAATCGCGCTCTTCAAATACGCCATGTCTTCGATTCTGTTTTTAAGGAAAGGTGCGATTATACGTAATGATTCATCCAATAAATATTCTGTGGTTAAAGGCTGACGCTCCACACTACTCTCAAACTTAGTTCCTATTTTATGTAGCCTTCCTAATGTCTCTCCTAAAGTTTGGCTTTGGTTAATATTCAAATCTCCTAAAGGGATAGCCCCTGGTGCATAGGGAAATAAAGCTGCATAGCGGTCGCCTTCTAAAGCAGGAATCGTCACCAAAAGTTCTCCATCTCTGGTGTAGAGAGGATAGGCTACAGGCAGACAATTACGATGTAAAAAGTCAAGTAACTCTAACTCAAATTGCACATCTGATTGAGAACGCCAATGATGATGGGATACTCTGAGAACATAGGATTTTTGGTAGGTCTCCACCAGATATATATCACTGAGTCCACGATGCCATAGTAAGCAGTTAGTCACAGTATCAAGATTATACTGCGACAATACATATTCGACTAATGCTTCAGGAGCAAGAGTTGAATAGATAACAGGAAATGTATCTGGCTTCACCATCAAAAGCTAGAAATTTCTAACAAAACAAGAGCTCACTTTCTTACCACTAAGATAGTCTCTTCAGAGAATAAAAGAAGTAGCCATATATACCTTTAGACTAGAACATTCTACTTTTTTTATCCTAGAAAAGCACTTCCTGGACCTTGGAACATTAACCAAGACAAGAAAAAATTAGCAATAAAAATAGCTAATAAAGCTGTTACCACCGCAGTAGTTGTAGATTGTCCTACCCCCTTGGCACCACCTGTAGTAGTCAGTCCCCAGCTACAACCAATAATTGAAATTAATGCTCCAAACACTATCGCTTTCAGAACAGCACTAACTAAATCCCAAACTTGCACAAAATTTTGTACAGAATCGAGAAACAAGGACTGGGAAATACCATACAAATTATTAGCAATAATTAGACCGCCTAGAATTCCTGTAATGAGAGAAATAATTGTCAAAATAGGCAGCATAAAACAGCAAGCCAAAACACGGGGCAACACCAAATAATCAATGGGATCGGTTTTGAGGATATAGAGAGCATCAATTTGCTCAGTGACTTTCATGGTACCAATTTCTGCTGCAAAAGCGGAACCGACTCTTCCTGCGATTACCACCGCAGTTAAGACAGGAGCTAACTCCCTAGTGAGAGCCAAACCTAACACTCCTCCTACTGCTTGTCCCGCTCCAAAGTCAAGAAATTCTCTAGCAACTTGAATCGTAAATACCATACCCACAAAAGCAGCAGTTAATAAGGCTATTCCTAATGAATCAGGTCCCACTGCTGACATTTGATCTAAGGTATTGGGACGATTAATCTTCGCTCTAAACAAATGTACTACCGTTTGTCCAGCCAAAAAGATAGCTGAGATCATTCTTTGTAGCCAACGGTTTAGTCCACCATTGAATTTTACAGTACTAGGCATTAGCTTTTGCTCTTTTGTGATTTTTTTTGCTCAGCAACTATCCCACACCAAAAAATGCTAATGGTTAAAGTGTCGGTTTTTTAGTGCACGATAAGACATTGTAGCCCAAAGATTCAAAATCAAAGCAAAGTAAAATTGCCTATTCTTCGCTTTTATCAATGCGGAATCTTTCTACAGAAGATAATAAATCCCGAGCAATACTAACTAAACTTTGTAGCGAACCAGCTACTCTTTGGGATTCTTGGGAAGTTGCTTGGGCTGTTAACTCTACCGATTGCATAACCTGCGCCACTGCACGGGAATTTTCCCTTTGTTCTACCGTATCAGCTGTAATGGAACGGACTAAAGTATCAATGCGATTTGATACTTGAATAATATCTTCCAGGGCAGTTTTAGCTTGTTCTGCCCTATCGGTAACGTCGATAACCTCCTGGATACCTTCTTCCATTGCTGTCATTACAGACCCAGTTTCACTTTGAATTTGCAATACAATCTGCTCAATCTCTTTCAAAGATTTACCTGACCTATCTGCCAACTGACGTACTTCGTCTGCAACTATGGCAAAACCACGACCAGCTTCACCTGCTTTGGCTGCTTGAATTGAAGCATTAAGTGCTAATTGGTTGGTACGTTCCGCAATTTGAGAGATCAATAGGACAATTTTCGAGATTTCTTGAGATGCTTCTGCTAGTCTTTTAACCTTACGAGCAGTTTCTGATACAGTTTCCCTAATTTGGAAGATTCCTGACACCGTACTTTCTACTGCTTTACCTCCCTTGAGTGCTGTTACCGACGAGGAGCGGGCTACTTCTTCTGCTTCACGGGCATTTTCTGCTACCCTTTCAATGGACTCAGTCATCATCTGTACAGAGTTGAGAGTGACTGCTAATTCTTCTGCCATACGCAACGCTTCACTAGATTGGTTGCGGGCAAATAATTCACTATCAGTAGAACTTTTGTTTACTTGTTCTGCTGCTTGTTTTACTTGTCTGACAATTTCTCTCAGACTTTGGATGGTTAAGTTAAAAGCATCTGCAACTGCGCCCAATACATCGGCGGTAACTGTAGCTTGTACAGTTAAATCCCCTCTGGCTGCTCCTTCTACATCATCTAGCAAGCGAATAACTTGGCGTTGTAAATCTTCTTTGGCTTGTTCAGTTTCTTCTGCTCTTCTTTGCGCTTCTTGGGTAGTAGTTAAAATCACCCTGGTCATGCGATTGAACCCGCTTGCTAAACGCCCCAGTTCATCCTGAGAATAGACGGTAGCCTTAGCATTCAGATTCCCCTGATAAACATCTTCAAATTGGCTTTGGAGATTGCGAGTAGATTTTTCTACCTGTTTGGTGATTACTTTTCCTAAAGACATGGATGTGACAAAGCTGCTAGCACCAGCTACCACAGACATTAAAGCCCCGGCTTTAGCTGCCAGAAACCAATTATTATTACCCTCTGCCTCTTTGGTTAAGAAACCAACCCCCGCTATGCCAAAGCCTAATACTGCGATCGCTGATACTACCCCAGTCACACAAGCAGTAGTAAACTGCTTTTGACCCATAGGAGAATTAGCAAGGCTTCCGAAAAATCCTGGTTGAGTTTCCACCGCTGGTTCAAGGATGTCAGACTCTAAAACTTGATCAGCACTATTTTGCTCGTCCGATTCTATATCATCTACACTAAGCAGGTCAGATTCTGGTTCTGCATCTGCCATAGATGACCCTTCTGAATCAGCAGGACTAAAGTCTTCAGCTACATTGAATAAGCCAGTGTCGGGAAGACCTTGCTCTAATTCTTCTAAATCAAAAAAGCTACTATCAATTTCATCAAAATCTAATTCGTCCTGATAGTCTAATCCATCTTGCCCCGAAGAATCACTAATATTGAAACTACCAGAGTTTTCTATACTATAGGATTCGGTTAAAACTGTATCGATCTCAAAGTCTGAATTGTTTTCAAATTCGGAAAAATTATTATTTTCTTGGTAGTTGCCTTCGGCAAAGCTATTGTTATCAATATTTTCATCAAAAGATTCAGACAACAAATCTTCCTCCTCGTCTGAATCAACCATAAAAGTTGGGCTGCTATATACTGCCTTACCGTTATTATGGTTATTGACGTTATCATCATCGATTGCTGTCTCAAATGATTCATCTTCATTGGATGGTTCTGACAAGTCTTCTTCCTCTAGTGAATCTAATTGAGCAAAAGGATCTGAATCATAAGCATGATTGGAGTCTAAGTCATCTTCTTCTAAACTGAAAGGATTATCAAATTCGTCTTCTGAAGCTAAATTATGGTCAACCGTTCCCTGCCTTGAAAAGTCAGCACTTGCGGTTGACTGCCTTCCCTGGTCATTGCTGGAGGAGTCTCCTATCTCATCTACGATCAACTCCTCTACCCCCTCGGTGAAATCAAAATCTTCCCATTCTTCTGACTCAGACTGATCATGGTCTAAGCCAGAAGCTTCAAATTGTTGCTGTAACTGCTCAATTTGTTCAATACCTTTAGCTGCTAGGTCGAGCAAATCTTGATCTTCGCTCAAGCTTAGTACGGTTTCATATTGTTGTTGCGCTGTTTCATAATTTTGAAACCCGTAGTATATATGACCCCTCAGCAGCAGTACATTAGGATTGTCAGGAAACTCTGACACCAGATTATCGATAATATCGGCAGCTTGTGTCAAATTTCCCTGTAAATATTCTTTTTCTGCTTGGGCGTATTCCTGTGAATAATTAGTTCCTGATGCCATTTTTTTTCAA
>JASJDF010000298.1 GCA_030065715.1 Xenococcaceae cyanobacterium MO_188.B19
CGTAATCAGAATGGCATCATTGGTGTTTACTACAACTGATTGCAATAATCTAACTTTTTCTGCTTGTTGGCGTTGTTCAGTGATATCAGCAACAACAGCTACTATGCCACTAATTTTGTCTTCACTGTCAATTAGAGGTGCAGCAGACAAAACAATATCAATCATCGAACCGTCTTTTTTAGGACGGCGTATTTCTAAGCTGGGGGGAGTAATGCCTTGTAGGATACGTTGCCTAACTAGTTTGTAATCATTAACTTCAGCCTCAGAGATTACAGGATTGGGACAATCTAATACTTCCGCTTCTGTCCAACCAAACATTTTTTCCGCAGCAGGATTCCAGATTTTAACTTGCTCTTGAAGATCGAGGGTAAAAATAGCACGGGGGGAAGCAGCAATGAGAGATTGTAGGGTGTGATTAGTATGGCGCAGGGCTATTTCGGTGCGTTGACGTTCGATAATTTCGGCTTTGAGAGCTTGATTAGTTCGAGCTAATTCTTGGGTACGTCTTTTGACTCTATGTTCGAGTTGACTATTGAGTTGTTGGAGTTGTTGATAAAGTTCTGATTGCTGAATTGCGATCGCAACTTGAGTGGCTAACTGATTCATTAAATCAACTTCTAAAGCTTGCCACTGTCGAGTTTCACTACATTGATGAGCAATTAATAATCCCCAAAGATAGGGGGATTTAGGTTGATTATTTTCTGCTTCGGCTATTTCTCTAACTTCTTGAATGATGGGGACTACTAATTTGGCTTGTACCCCAAATTGTTTAATAAATTCTGCTAAACATTCTTCGACATCGTCTTGGTCAATATTGGTAATAGTACGACTTTTACCTTGAATATAAGCTTGGTGATACTCGCTAGGAAAAACCTCTTCGGGGAAAGTTTCACCCAAAATCGGAGGATAGGGAGGTAATACAGTTTCGGTAATGGCACTACCAGTACCATTTTCCCAAATGCGATAAATTAAAACGCGATCGCAATCTAAAAATTTTCTAACTTCTTTTACCGTGGTGCTTAATACAGATTCTAAATCCAAAGATTGGCGAATTTGTTGAGCAATTTGGTTAACTAGTTGTTCTCTTTCACTTTGTTGATAGAGAATAACCTCCGCTTGATAACGACGTTGAATTTGTCGCTGAAGCAACAAGTAAATTCCCAACAAAACCAGAAATCCTGAGCCAAGACTAATCATGGGATTAGAAGAATCAAGCAAATTCAAGACAATAATAATTTGTCTATCCATAAAGTACTAGCTAGTTGCACTTAATATTACGTGAGTTCGATGACCTCCCCTAACCCCTTCCACCCCTCTCATTCTCCCCTACGAGGGGAGAGGAGTAAGGAATAATTTTTTATATAGTAGGGGAACAAGAAAAAATAAATCAGTTTTCTAACGGAAAATTAGGAGTTTGAAGTCCCTCTCCTGGTAGGAGAGGGGTTAGGGAGAGGTCTATTTTTAATTCGTCGAACTGACTTTAATACTACACCCCTTATAAAGCTTATCAAAGCAAAAAAAACAGGACTGCTTCATCGAGTACAGTCCCGGGGAGGAATTAAAAAGAAGAATCAAAAACTGGATTAAAGGCTAATTAAACCCCAAGCTGACAAAGCAACAGCAAGAGTCATCAAACCTAAAAGAGCTGCCCCACCTATGGTTAAGATTTTGGCAACTAGTAATACCTGTTGAGGTGGATAGTATGGTTTGCCGTAATAATCACCTTCTTTATGGGCAAAATAACCCAATGCTTCTAATTTAGAACGATAATCTGCTCCGTAACGAGGCATTCTGGCGAAGGATAGTTCTCCTTCTGCTCGTTGCGGTAAAATCCTTCTGCGTTGGTAAGGAACAATGTCATCGCCAAAATTATCGAGATACTCTTGGCTGTTTAATAAATCATCGACAAAGCCAGCTAATCCTTTAGTTGCTAGGACAATCGACCAAGCTAGTTTTTCGCGATCGCCATAAACATTGCGCCCCAAAATTCTTTGGATGCACATTTCTACAAAACGATAGTTACTATTGGGTTCGTAATTACGTCTTCTAAAAGTTTCAGAGAGTACTAAGCCCCGAATAAACTCTCTTACCGTAATTTGTCCAGCTGTCAGTTGAGATTCCAAGGCTTTGTCTCGATTACTAGACAAAAGTTGTTGTTCATTAAAAATTTGTCGATATGCTGCCCAAATCAGATCTTGAGTTCGTCCATCTGATAGCAGATTTTCCGCACTATAAATCCGAGACTGTTCATCGCCAGGAATTTCGTAGTTCAGAACTCTCTGATTTTGACTGGAAGGAGAATATTCTAGTAAAGGAATTGCCATATTGTTAGTTTTGCGATCAAATTAAAGATTTATATCAGAATTTGTCAAGTTTTGGCATTCAAGACTTTAACTCTAAGCAAACACTAGTCAAGACGCAATGACAGTAATTCATAGAGTTAAGTGAGTTACCACCATAACAAATTAGAGGTGAGGAAACTGGTGAGGAAACCGTGAAAAAATCGGAAAAGATTGGAATGGGGTTTTACTTGAGTCTAAAAGTGGGTTGCAAAATATTTTTGCAAAAATCCCAAATAGATCCTGTTTTTCTTGTAAGTTAGAGGTTGGTTGGTCGAAGAAATGTCTTCGACTTCGTAAAAGCAAAACTTCCCACAATGCGGATTCTTTTAGTTGAAGATGATTTTAATTTAGCTGAGACTTTGGCAGAGGCAATTACTGACCAAAGATATGTTGTTGATGTAGCTTCAGATGGAGAATCAGCCTTGGACTATATTAAAGCTTTAGATTATGACTTATTATTACTCGATGTAATGCTGCCCGACTTTAACGGTATTGATTTATGCCAGCAATTGCGATCGCAAGGATATCAAATGCCCATCTTGATGATTACTGCCTTAGATACAGTAAGCGATAAGATCATGGGCTTGGATGCAGGAGCCGATGACTATATTATTAAACCAGTAGATTTAGGAGAATTGTTTGCTCGCATTCGTGCTCTCTTACGTCGTGGTAGTTCAACCCCCCCAATCCTAGAATGGGGTAACTTGCAGTTCGATCCTAGTACCTATGAAGTTAGCTACTCTAACCACACAATACATCTGACACCCAAAGAATATAGTCTTTTAGAATTACTCCTCAGAAATGGCAGAAAAGTTCTGAGTCGTCATGCCATTATTGACAGTGTTTGGTCTCTCGAAGATCCCCCAGAAGAAGATACCGTGAAATTTCATATTAGAAGTTTACGTAAAAAGTTAAAAGCTGCTGGTGCAGCGGATGATTTTATTGAGACTGTTCATGGTGTAGGATACCGACTGATAAAAATTGATTCCTGAACTAAATTGCTTCCTTTTTTACCGTGAAATTGGGTTTAAAGCCTAGTGCTGAAGGACGACTTTTTATTTTAACTTATAAACTGAATATTTTTCGCTGAGTGTGATAGCGTAAATATATCAAAGGTCGAGCTAATAAAATGATTGTCATTGAATATAAGTTAAAAGGAAAATCAAAACAATACCAAGCAATTGATGAAGCTATTCGCACTTGTAAGTTTATCCGCAATAAATCAATTAGATATTGGATGGATAATAAAAAAGTCAATAAGTACGATCTAAGCAAATTATCAACTAAGCTAGGTAAAGAATTTGATTTTGCTAATCGACTTAATTCAACAGCAAGACAATCATCAGCAGAAAGAGCATGGGGGGCAATATCAAGATTTTATGATAATTGTAAAAAGAAAATACCAGGCAAAAAAGGGTTTCCCAAATTTTCTAAACGCACTCGCTCTGTTGAATACAAACAATCAGGTTGGAAGCTTGATAACAAAACTAAAAAACATATAATTTTCACTGATAAAAATAACATTGGTCGTTTAAAGCTAGTTGGGTCTAGAGATATATACTTTTATCCACCAAATCAAATTAAACGAGTAAGAATTATCAGGCGTGCTGATGGTTATTATGCTCAATTTTGCATATCAATAGAAGTAAAAGAATATATTCCTGCAACCGGCAAAACTCTTGGTTTAGATGTTGGACTTAAAGAATTCTATACCGATTCTAATGGTCAGAGCATACCTAACCCAAGATTTTATCGAGCAAGTCAAACCCGTTTAAAGAAAGCACATCGTGCAGTAAGTAAAAAGAAAAAGGGCAGCGCAAACCGCAAAAAAGCAATTAAGAAATTAGGTAAACAATATCTTAAAATAAGTAGGCAACGTAATGACCATGCTGTGAAATTGGCAAGGTGCGTAGTTCAATCTAACGATTTGATAGCCTATGAAGATTTAAGAATTAAAAACATGGTTAAAAACCATTGTTTATCTAAAAGTATTAATGATGCTGGTTGGTATCAATTTCGAGTCAAGTTAGAGTATTTTGGTAAAAAGTTTGATAAAGTAACAGTTGCAGTTCCACCTAATCATACATCTCAAAAATGTTCTAATTGTGGTGCAATTGTCAAAAAATCTTTGTCTACTAGAACTCATATCTGCCAGTGTGGATGTGAGTTCAATCGCGACCATAATGCAGCAATAAATATCCTTGAATCTGCTTTAGCTACTGTAGGGCATACAGGAAGTTCCATACTAGATATGGTAAACGCTTCAGGAGAAGATACCTCTATTATTATTGGTAGCAATACCTGTAATAGTAAGTAACTTCATTGAATGAAGAATCCTCTCACTTTAGTGAGAGGAGTGTCAATCCAAGTTAATCTACTAATATGTCAAGAAAAGTTATTATTGCCTCTGATGCTCAGATTGTAGTGGATGCTGGTGCTGCTGTGGCGAATCGAGGAGGTAATGCAGTTGATGCAGCGATCGCAGCTACGATCAGTTCCATGTGTACCAATCTAGGAATTATTGCTCCTGGTGCTAACGGTTTTATCACTATTTGGTCAAAGGAAAAAAAACCAGTGGTAATTGATGCTTATGGAGAAATGCCTGGAAGGGGATTAGACTCCAGAAAGTTTGGTAGTGGCATGAAAGAGGCTTTTTTTGATTATGGAGGTGGCACAAGTACCTTAGTTGGTTATGGTTCTGTAGCTACTCCTGGGATGTTTGCAGGTTTAGGTTTGGCAGCAGAGCAATATGGCAATCTTCCTTGGTCAGAAATAGTTGCCCCTACACAACAACAAGTAACTCAAGGTTTTCCTGTCTCTCAAGTAGCAGCAGAATATTTTTCCTATACCCATGAAGTGATTTTTGGTTGGCATCCCGACAGTTATCGAGTGGTTCATAAAGCTGATGGAAGTCATTTACAGTCGGGAGAGCGGGTAAAACTGCCTCAACTAGCTAAGAGTTTGCAGCTTATTGCACAAGAAGGAGTCGGTGTTTTATATGGTGGGGAGTTAGGGGCGAAAATTACTGCTGAAATTCAAGCCAATCAGGGATTACTAACTCTAGAAGATTTAATTCAATATCAAGCTATAGAGCGATCGCCAATTATCATCAATTTCGGAGATTGGCAAATTGCGACCAATCCGGCTCCCGCAGTAGGGGGTACTTGTTTGGCAGCAATGCTATTATTACTAGATCAAAAATCCCTGAAGCAATGGGATGGCGCAACGGTAAAAGCAATAGCAGAAATTCAACAAGCAGTATTGCAATATCGCGGTAATTATTTAGAAGGAGTAGCAGAGTCAAAAATCGAGCAAGAAGCAGCTAAACTGCTAGAAATAGCAGCCCAAGATAATTGGCAACAGTTAACTAAATCCCCCTCCACAATCCACATCTCCGCCGTAGATAGTGATGGATTAGCTTGCTCCATATCTGCTTCTTCTGGATATGGTTCAGGGGTAATGGCTGGAGGTACAGGTTTATGGTTAAATAACTCCTTAGGGGAAATTGAGCTACATCCCCAAGGTTTAAGGCACTTATCTTGTGGAACTCGCCTCACCTCTAATATGGCACCTACTATTTGTCGCCATCAAGATGGCAGAGTGTTGGCAATTGGTTCTCCTGGTGCCTCTCGGATTACTACAGCGATCGCCCAAGTCTTATTTAATTGTCTTAGTTTAGACTTGCCTCTAGATCAAGCCATATCCCATCCTCGACTCCATTTTGAAGTTTTTGAAGATACTCCTACTATTGCTTATGAATTAGGTTTGAATGTAGCAAAACTAAATTTACCTAGCCGAGAGTTTCCAGGACTTTCCATGTATTTTGGGGGAGTTCAAGCTGCATTAGATCATCCTCTTGAAGGGTTAAGAGCTGCTGCCGATCCCCGTCGTGCTGGTGCGATCGCTGTAGGCGAAAACTAATAACTTTTTTATCTAATTTCTAGGGAAACAGCCTTCATACCAGAAGCGGTAATAATCGTTTTTCTGAGTGGAAAAACGGAGTAATTCTTGAACAATATCTTGGAAAAAGATAATTGAGTCTACCCAGTTTTGACCATGCAAACCAATAGAAAAGTTACTATATATTCGTTCTAACTGAAACAGAGGATGTTTGACTTTATGTTGTTCGTTAACTACTCAATTTTTAAGCAGCTTATTGATTATATAATTGGCGAAGTTGTTGTTGGTAATTAGTTTTATCGATAAAATTAATTACAATACATATAGATATAGATAAATATCAAACAATTTTAAATAAAACTTATGTTTGAAGTAACACCTTTATCAACTACCGAAAATCAAAATAAAGTTCTTGCCGATCTAAGTGATTTGGAATTGGCACAAGCTTTAGCTGCAAGATTAGTGATTTCCCACCAGAATTGGCATCGCCTGAAAGGAAATCGCCAAGCTCAAGCCAAACAGCAATTAACCTCCGCTTTAGTATTTTTATTGAAAGAGCATCCTCAAGAAGCTTTACAACATCTCAATCAAGCCGTTGGCTGGTTAGACCGATCTCTAAAAGCTCCTCCCTGTCCCGATCATCAACAAAACAAGCAGCAAAAATAGTTGATGACACACAAAACAATTAGTAAAGTTTAGATAAGGTTCAGGATTAATAGTTGATTTTTTTATCAACAAATGTCACAATATGGCTGATGTGAAAGCTAAAAGCAGTCTTAAAGATTAATATACTTGTATTTAAAATACAGAATTTAACTTAAATTGAGGATATAGAAATAGAGAGCGTAAAATCAACACAGCGATGAGATATGCCGAACCAAGTTCTGTATCCCTCTTTGTTAAGTTACAGGCAAAAAAAGCATCACCAACAACTATTTTCTCGTGATATTGAGGCATTTATGGCAACTACAGTAAATATTCCTAGTAATCCTGATAAAGAAAAAGCCCTTAACTT
>JASJDF010000005.1 GCA_030065715.1 Xenococcaceae cyanobacterium MO_188.B19
GAATTATCGGGAGGAATGAAACAAAGAGTTGCGATCGCAAGAGCTTTAGCAACTAATCCCAAAATACTCTTAATGGATGAACCTTTTGGCGCATTAGATATTCAAACTAAAGAAAATATGCAGCAATTTTTATTAGATGTTTGGCATAAAACTGGCTGTACTATTTTAATGATTACTCACGATGTTCAAGAAGCAGTATTTTTATCCCAAAGGATTTATGTACTTTCTGCAAGACCAGGTAGGGTAAAAGAGGAAATAACAATAGATTTACCTTTTGACCGTGACTATACTATTAAACGAGAAGCTTTATTTTATGAACAATCTGATAAAATCAGAGACTTACTTAGGAGTTGCTAATTATTGTTTAATCTGAAATTTGAAAAGCATTTTCTAGATAATCTCTAATAATTAAGGAATTATTTTGATATCCAACTAAAGCTACGTCAAAGCGACAATAAAATTCTGCTAAGTGAGGGTAAGTAGCCAGAAATCGTTGGGCGGTTCGGTAGATTTTTTGTTGTTTTGTTGAGGAAATTGCTTTTAAACCCCCTTCATCCCAATTGCCCTTACTGCGAGTTTTAACTTCAACAAAAACTAGAGTATTACTGGGTTGATATTTGGCAATAAGATCTATCTCCCCCCAACGACAACGCCAACGACAGTGGATAACTTCGTATCCTTGAGACTTAAGCCATTCTGCTACAATCTGCTCTCCTAATTCGCCAAGGGTTGCCATTTACATTTAACATTTAACATTTAAAGATTTATTATTTAACATAAGTCGGAATTAGTTGAGAAATATGAACTATTACCAGAAAATAAGCTTAATAATTACTAGAAGTATTTTATCTTGTCTAATTGTAGTAATCGCAATTAGCAATTGGATTACACCAGCTTTTGCTATTGACTATAATAAACAAACCTTAACGAACCAAGACTTTTCCCATCAAGAATTGACTGATGCTAGTTTCGATCATAGTAACTTACGAGGTAGCGATTTTAGTGGGTCAAATGTCCAAGGAGTGCGCTTTTTTGGCGCGAATTTAGCAGGGGTTAATTTTGAGGGTGCAGACATGAGATATGCAGATTTAGAATCGACTCGCATGACTCGTGCTAATTTGAAAAATGCCATCCTAGAAGGAGCATATATGACCAATACAATGCTAGAGGGAGCAAATATTGAAGGAGCAGACTTTACTGATGCTCTTTTACGTCCTGTTACCGAAGAAATGCTCTGTGAAATGGCAACTGGAACTAATCCTACTACAGGTAGGGATACTAAAGATACTTTGTTCTGTCCTTAATTTTAAAGGGTACTCAGTAGCTCTACTTTGTTAAATATAAAATCTTGAGAACAGGCTTTAGGTATTAGGGTTTAGGTGTTAGGTGTTATATCAAATCACTTTAGATATGCTGTACATTAATCTCCCTAATCTCCCTAGTCCTCCTTGTCTCCCCATCAATCATCTGTAGCAAATTTAAAGGTAAATAATATTAGGTGTTAGGTTGTAGGGGAAATTTAAGTTATTACTGGTACTTACTACCTACTGCCTAACCTACAACTAAGTATTTAGTTACTTCGGCGAATTATTATTAGATAAACTCTTTAGAAAATGTCAAGGATCGAGATCACAGTCAATCTGTGTTTTGATAGACCACACTGTAAATAAAGTGTGTCCATATTGTCAATCTTATAATTAATGAAGTTTTTATTATTAAAAACCCTTTTAATACGCCGTGGTAGAGATGATGAGGGATTTGTTGTTCCAGTAGTTATCTCACTGGGATTAATTATGGTTCTTTTAGGCACCTTTAGTATTGTTAAATCCAGTGATGAGAATCTAAATGCTATTACTCAAAGATCCACATCCATAGCTTTAGCAGCAGCAGAGACTGGTATTGCTCAATACCAACAGCTACTAAGTAGAAATAGAGCTATCGCAGTGTATAGTGATTCAGACTGGATAGATTCAAATCTGAATAATCTTAATCTTTGTAATACTAATACTGAAATTACTAATGCAATAAATAGTAATAATTTTAAAAACGTAGTTACTAGCACCAGTACCTATGATGATTTAGGACAATATAAGCTAGTAAGCTATCAATATCTTAATGGAGCTACTGGTGCAACAGTCGTCCCAGGAACAAATCCTAATAACGATACAATTGGAAGACTAATAGTTGAAGGTAGGGCTAATTCAAACGATACTGGCGGTACAAGAATTCAAGTCGATATTCCTATTCGCCGAGAAGCTCCAAAATTAACTGACTTAGACCCAGCACTTTGGATTGACAGTACAAGTGTAACAAATATTGGCGGTGATAATCTTATAGTTGGCAAAGATAATAATAATAATAGAGACCTGACGGATGTAGGAGATGGTTACAACAGTATTATCTTTTCTAATCCTGCCACAGTAAGCAGTGGTTGTAATGTACCGACTGGTCTTAATCAGCCTAATAATGGTATCAATGTTAATAGTGAGAAAGTATTTTCTATCCCATATAGCTTTCCAAATACCCCAGCAGAGCCATCAAAATATATAAAAACTAACTCTAATAACCTAAATGAATTGATGGCAGCAGGAGGAAAACTTCCATCTGCTCTTGGTCAGGATATTGACAATGCTAAGGATACTAATAATATCTACCATTACGTTATTGATGGAAACCTTACTCTAACAAGCGATCTTAGAGTGAATTCTGGAACAAGGATTATGCTGTATGTCTGTGGTGATATTACTATTGACAATAGTGCAGGAACAATCAATATCAACAAAAACGCTCTAACTAATACATCATCTAATTTAGAAATTTATGGTAATAATACTGCTATAAGTTATTCTTTTTGTGATGCTGCTGATAAAACTAGAATAATCAGTTTTACAGGAGGAGGAATAACTAATATTGAAGCCTTAATTCATGCTCCTGATGCAACCATAAGAATAGCAAGTGACGAGACTATTAGGGTAATTGGGGCTATCTGGGTTGATGACTGGAACGATAGTAGCTCTGGTTCAACAGTTACCGTTACTTCTGATACTGACAGTCATCAAGAGTATTTGAGTAGAGCCAGTTTTGTTATGCCTACTCTCAGTAATGCTACTGAGTGGAAAACAATTGTGATTCCCTAACTTCAATAATTTTATTTATGTCAATATCTTACAAACTAACTAAATTTAATCGCAAAACTTCTCGTAAAGATCGAGGTTTCACCTTGATGGAAGTTATTGTTGCTACCCTGATTACTTTTTTGTTTCTAGCTGGCTCTCTACAAGCTATTGTTTTAGCCACTTTCATTAGAGTACAAGCTCAAGAAAAACAGCTTTCCAATCAGCTAATTCAAGAAGACATAGAAGCACTTCAATCTACAGCAGAAAATTTAGCACGAAATGATAGTCTTTGTTCCGCTAATACTCTTGCTAATGGATATGCTCAAGCATTAATCACTGCATACTCTGGAAATACATATCAATTAGATGAACCTTTTTTCGGTTATACAATGCGCCTACATCGAGATTATCTAGGTGATGGTCGTTTAATAGATGGCACAACTGGAAACACAACAGATATAGCAGAAAGTACTCCTCCCCATAGAGTTCTTAAAGTAAGATATGTTACCCAATCAGTTAAAAATGGCACAACAAAAGACGTTACCGAACATTATGTTGAAGTTATCCCTAGTGCAGCTTTGCAATGTCCCTAAAAAAAATAGTGGCTTTACTCTACTTGAGATGCTAATTACCGTAATAGTGATTGGTGTATTATCGGCTATAATAGCCCCAAATTTAATAGGTTTATACAACCAAAATCAAGTTAGAGATGCTTTATCACAAGTAGAAAGTTCATTAAAAGAAGCTCAAAGACAAGCGATTAAAAACAGCAAAACTTGTACAGTTACTTTTAATAGAATAGATAAAACTATAACTGGTACACCTAATGGTTGTTTGTTAAGCACTAGAACTTTAAATAATTCTGTTACTCTTACTACTAATGAAGCTTCTCCTCCTGATATATTTGATCTTGCTTTTTCCTATAAAGGGAATTACGGAGGTTTAGGAAAAACAATTATTGTTTCAGGAAATAATAGTAGCGAAAAAAAATGTCTTGCTATTACTAGTGGAATAGGAATTATGAGAACAGGGGAATTTGTTGGTAATATTCCTGGTGGTAATTGCCAAAAGAAATAAACTCAACTGATATTCAAGGTTAATTTGAAATTAATTATCTGAAAGCAGCAACAAGTTAATAATATCTTTACTTACAATAATCTGAAAATCAATAATTATACTGATTTAAAAAATCAACAAAAGAAATAAAATTATACTTAAAAACAAGATTGTAAACTGTTTTTAAGTAATTTTTCAATTGCTAAATTTTAAATTATTTTACATATAAAAAATGAACTTATATCAATTTTATAAAATAAGAAATCAATCTAAAAAGTCAAATGGCTTCACTTTAACAGAATTATTGGTCGGAGCATTAATAAGTACTATTGTTATTGGTGGTGCTGGTTGGGGCTTGATGCAGATGTTGAATGTCACCCTAGATAATAGCGACCAGACTGAAAGAAGAGCCGAAATCAACCGTGCAATGGATTTTGTTTCTGATGAAATTAGAAGAGCTAAGAGAGTTTGGACTAACTATCCAGATTATACAGATTCTCCAGGAAACGCAGATGTAGCAAACTCAACCACTGTACTTGAACTACAAATTCCTGATGTTGATGGTGATGGTGATGATGAATTTATCGCCTATTACATAAAAGAATCACCTAATATAAGTTCTAATTGGCGTGGACCTCAAGCTTTATATCGTCTTGGACCACCTCTTGATGCAGATGGAGAATACTCTATTAATTCCTCAACTGGATTTTTAAATGCAAGAACTCCTAGTATCTTAATAGATAGTTTGCAAAAAAGGACTACCCCAGGTTGTGCGGGAACAATGTTTCCTACCCCTATTAGTGGAGAAGTTCCTGGTTTCGCTGTTTGTTTAGAGAACTCAATGACAATTCCAGACGTTGATAGTGATGGTTTAGATGAAACCGCTTATGAAACTGCTCATCTATTCTTCAGTGGCGTATTTGATTCTGATGCAGGTAGTGAAACCTATTTAGCCGACTCGAAAACTTTTGCTAGAGTCGATGATGATGTAACTACCGCAGCTATTATTGATAAAGGCTCAAGTTTTACTGGCACTCTTGGGGGTTCTTGTTCCGTTAGTGGGAGCAGTCTTAGTTGTACAAACGATACGATTGTATCAGTCCGTTCTTTAGGTAGTGTTTATGCCTGTGACACTAGTACCAATTGGAAAATGAAAACTGAAATTAAGATTGGAACACTTGATGCCAGTGGAAATATTACAGACAATAGTCCTGATATTCTAGATGATAATACAACTTCACAAATAGTTAATCTATCAGGAGGTGATTCTATAGAGGTGACATCAGACCCTTATCTCGGAAATAGTTGGACTAATCCAGATACATCAGCAGAAGATAACTGCTTAAACTCTTCCGATCCTGTGAGCAGTAAAAACAACGTTCAGGTCTCAGTTCTTGATATTACAAGTAATACTTTTTCTTATAAAGATGGGTACACTGATGAAAATAATAACCAACAAGATTCTGTGTTTAAAATTCTGGATGATGAAGGTTTAGTGCTAACTAAAGCACAAATTATTAATGGCAATAATAGTCAATTTCAAATACAGGATGATGGAATAAATATAACTATTAGTGAATTACAGGATGATGGCAGTTACGCGGTAACAACAGACTATGAGATTAAAGAAATAAACGGAACAGACTACCTTGTCAAATCTAATGGTGAGTACGTATTGAACGTTGAGAAAAATCAACAAGTTTTTCTATATCTTGTTGAAATTGGTCAGGATAATCCTAGCTCATCTGGTTTTGATCAACAAGATAATGTTGTTTTAGTTGTTGCTGAATCTCAATAGTTACTTTGGATTACCATAAACCTGAAAGAATTTATCTATACCAAGGCTTTATAAGCTGCGAGGGTTTTTTGTGCTGTTTTTTGCCAAGAAAATTATTGGTCTTGCTGTTTTCCTTTCTCTATTAATTCTTGATGTAATAATTGATCGCTAATCACTTTACATATTGCTTCTGCTAATTGTATTGGCTGATTGGGATCGATTGTTAAGTCTACATTTCCTGCTACTTCTGGTAATGAAGAAACATTAGAAGTAACTACTGGAGTGCCGAGAGTCATTGCTTCTAATAATCTAGCTACAATGGTTTGTGTCGAGTAAATAAGACGTGAAGTTTAAAATTCTGCTTCGGAACGAGTTTCATGAACATAATTTAGGCATTATTCAATAGACTTGTTGGGTAATAAGAGTTGAAACGTCTGAAAAGCTTATCCTATAAGGCTTAGGGATATTTTCAATCAAAAATCGCTGAATGCTTTGATAGACAAGAGTTTCGTCCATTTTTTTGAGTTAATTCCCAACAAGTCTAATATCTTCTCCTTGCCATTTTCTTGTATGTTTGAGTAAATGTTGGGCTTTTTTTCCTCTTTTAATGGGGGGAAGTTTACGTAATAAAGCAAATCCGTTGAGGTAGAGAGTATTTTACTTTTCCCAAAAGCTTTTATTCCGAAATAATTTAACTAATTTTGGGTCTGGCTTATGATCTGTACAAAACAAATATTCGTAGTCTACTTCGTCTAAGATGTAGAGTGTCTGATCTAAAATAGTGCGCTCTGCTTCCTTATAGGAAGTCTCAATCATAAATTCAGTACAAGATTTTCCTTGAAGCCTAGCTGCTTCGTCAATCAAATTTTTCCTACTCTCATCAATTCTCAGATTAATTACTTTTTGCTTGTGTGTAGTTGCCATATTATGATTATTATTTCTGTTTTATACAACATATTGTATACATATACAAAATAAGAATTATGAGAGTATTCACGCTTGATTGATAAAAGATTTTCTTCGAGCGAAACTTTAGTAGTAGTTATTATTATTGGTACTATAATAGCGATCGCTATACTAAATTTATTAATTTTATTAAGCTGTAATAGACTTAAATGAAGCATTAGAAAAAATACACAGCAATGGAAATTTTACAACTCACAACAGAAATTGATGACAGTGGACAGTTAAAGATCAATCTGCCCACTAATTTAGAGGTGGGAAAAGTGGATGTAGTAGTAATTGTTAATCCCGTCACAGAGAAAGATAAAAAACAGAAATCCTATGATTTTTCTGATTTAGTAGGAAAACTTAGCTGGCAGGGAGACGCGGTAGCAGCACAGAGACAATTAAGAGATGAGTGGTAATCGTTATTTATTGGATACCAATGCTATTATTGCTCTGCTGCAAAAAGACCCCAACTTAATTAGATTGCTTCAAAGTGCAGAGTGGGTTGGTATTTCTGTAATTAGTCAAATTGAATTTTTAGCTTTTTCTGGCTTAAGTGAAGCAGATAGACAGCTTTTTGAACAATTTTTACTAAGAGTAGAAATTATCGATTTATCGAGTCACAATAGAATCCTCCTCAAACAAATCATTTCAATTCGCCAACAATATCGTTTGAAACTACCTGATGCCATTATTTCTGCGATGGCAGTACAAAATTTGGCAAAATTAGTAACTCGCGATGTTCAATTAAATAGGGTTACTGAATTAACAGTTGTTGATTGGTAGAGTGTTTAATGTATCACATCAGACGTGAAGTTTAAAATTCTGCTTCGGAACCAGTTTCACGAACATAATTTAGGCATTCTTCAATATCTTCTCCTTGCCATTTTTTTGTATGTTTGAGTAAATCTTGGGCTTTTTTTCCTCTTTTAATGGGGGGGAGTTTACGTAATAAAGATGAATCTTTAGGTTTGTTTATTTGGATAGAGTCAAGAAAATAACTTACAATTTTCAGTATGTCAGGAGATAATTTATCTAATTGATTATCAATCTTTTGGCGCAATTCAGCATTA
Organism: Xenococcaceae cyanobacterium MO_188.B19; assembly: GCA_030065715.1. GTDB lineage: Bacteria > Cyanobacteriota > Cyanobacteriia > Cyanobacteriales > Xenococcaceae > JASJCP01. Next base: position 7,971 of record JASJDF010000005.1, read on the forward strand.
TTCATATTTACCTCATTTAAAATAGCTATAGTATTGGCAATACTAATTCTAAAATTTACATATCAGTAGGAATCATTCATGAACATCATTTTTTAATAAACCACAGAGAACACAGAGAGCTTTGGGTTGGGTGTTTGAGGTTGATGGTTGTGGTTGAGAGGTTCTTTTTGAGTATTGATGATTAGGGGTTTGAGTTTTTCACAAATCAATTGTAGTAGTTATTATTTATTATGATAACTGCCAACAATCCAGCCTATAAAGCTTTTTCAATACAAAGCTTTATAGGCTGCAATAGTTTGTCGTGCGGTTTTTTGCCAAGAAAATTGCTGCGCTTGGTGTTTTCCTTTTTCTATTAATTCTTGACGTAGTAGATTATCATTAATAACTTTATATATTGCTTCTGCTAATTGTATTGGCTGATTTGGATCGATGGTTAAGGCTGCATTTCCTGCTACTTCTGGTAAGGAGGAAACATTAGAAGTAACTACAGGAGTGCCAAGAGTCATTGCTTCTAAGACTGGTAATCCAAAGCCTTCGTAATAGGAAGGATAGGCAAAAACATCTGCCCTACTGTAGCAAAAAGCAACAGCTTGGTCAGAGAGATAGTCTAAATGATAGATATTTTGGTTATGGGGTGAGTTTTTAATAGATTCAAAAATAGGTTCATATCGCCATCCTGGTTTACCAATAAGTAAGAGGTTATGGGGAATTCCGTGTTTTTGCTTAAGATAGTTAAAAGCAGTAATTAGAGTTGTAATATTTTTTCTGGGTTCGATAGTACTGACAAATAAGATGTAAGGTTGATTAAAGTCGTAGTTAATAGATTTTTTGACTGTATCTAGGGGAAGTTGAGATAAATAATCGGGAGTGTAGCGACTTGCTAGGGGAGTCACCCAAATCTTTTCTGGTTCAATATCTAAGTATTGGATAATATCTTTTTTGGTACTTTCTGAGATGGCAATAATTAAATCCGTCCATTGCAAACATTTTTTAACTTTTTTACCGTAATTCGCTGCTACGGAGTCCAGATATTGGGGATATCTCAAAAAAGCTAGGTCATAGATAGTAATTACTTTACGGCTCTGGGGATAGGGAAAAACACTGTAGTTAGTTCCGTGAATAATATCGACGGAGTCAGTAAATTTTTGGAGATAGTTGGAAAATAACTGAGGAAAATTATTAATTAAGATATTAGATATTTTTACGGGAATAGGTAAAACCTTTTTATTGGGATAGGTTTGTAAGTTTTCGGGAAAAGCTAAATTTCTTTTTAACCAATTATTCAATCTTGGTTGATAAATAATCCCTAGTTCAAAGTCTTCCTGGCTTTGTAGGGTGGATAAGTTGGCTAGTAAATTGGTTACATATAATCCAACTCCACTGGGTTGGGGGGTGACTGGAGTAGCATCAAGGACAATTTTTAGCATTCCGCTTAGGTTTGGATTTTGGGCTATTGTAGTGAGTCCGAGGGCATTGAAGAAACCTCTCCCCAACCCCTCTCCTATTAGGAGAGGGGCTTTAATTTCTGGAATTTGGCTAATATTGATAGCGAGCGAGACGTTCGCACCATTGGGCTTTAATAATCAGGTTGATTTACTTCATGTCGTAACCAAATAAATTAGCATTTACCTCAGATAAATCAATATCTTCTAAGCCATATTCTGCCCAACGTCTGGATACCATACTCTCTGTATCGGGGTCAGATTCTAGAGGTTCGCCCCATTCATGATTGGTTTCAGGAGGAATTTTGGTTGTGGCATCAATTCCCATGCGCCCACCTAAACCAATTTTGGCACTGGCAAAATCCAGTGTATCAAAGGGAGTATCAGGAAGAATAAATACATCACGGGAAGGATCGACTTTAGAAGAAATTGCCCATACTACCTGACGGGGATCGCGGATGTTAATATCTTTATCTACCACAATCACAAATTTGGTATAGGTAAATTGGGGTAGGGCACTCCAAAAAGCTAAAGCAGCACGGCGAGCTTGACCAGGATAAGCTTTATCAATGGAGATAATAGCAGCTTTGTAGCTTAAAGCTTCCATTGGTAGGAAAAAATCGACGATTTCTGAGACTTGTTGCCGTAAAATGGGGGTATATATGCGATTCAATGCGATCGCCATCATGGCTTCTTCTTTGGGAGGGCGACCACTAAAAGTAGTTAGATATATGGGGTCTTTACGATGGGTAATACATTGAAAACGCACTAAGGGAGAATCTTCTACTCCTCCGTAATAACCCATATGATCGCCAAAAGGACCATCGGGTAGTACTTCACCTGGGGTAATTGTGCCTTCTAAAACAAATTCTGAATCCGCAGGTACTTCCAAATCTACCGTTTTACATTTGGCAAGTTTTACCCCACTACCGCCGTATAAACCAGCAAAGAGCCATTCCGATAAATCTACAGGAATGGGGGTAGCTGCTGCCATAATAATTAAAGGATCGACTCCTAATGCGATCGCAATTTCGAGTTTTTTACCTGCTTCCGCTGCTTTTCTGAGGTGTCTCGCACCACCTCTAACCGATAGCCAATGAACAGTCATAGTAGTTTTAGACTGTAACTGTAAGCGATATACCCCCACATTAGGAGTACCTGTTTCTACATCTTTGGTAATTACTAATCCTAGGGTAATAATTTTGCCCGCATCCCCAGCATAGGGACGAATCATCGGAATTTTGTTTAAATCTAAATCTTCTCCCTCAATCACTACTTGCTGACAGGGAGGGAAAAAGTCTCTTCCTGGTTTAGCTTTAACTACATCAAATAGAACTTTACCAAAATCTATAGCTTGGGATATCTTTTTCGGAGGTTTGGGTTGTTGCAACATTGCCAACTTGCGCCCCAAGTCTTCCAACTCCTCTGGCTGCTCCATGTTCATCGCCCAACAGATTCTTTCTACTGTCCCCATCAGATTCACAGCCACAGGAAAGGGAGAACCTTTTACATTCTCAAATAGTAAACCAGGTCCTCCTGCTTGAAGCATTCTGTTAGAAATTTCGGCAATTTCTAAGTCTCCATCTACTAAGGCTTTGATGCGTCGTAGTTGTCCTTTCTCTTCTAAGATTTTGATAAATCCCCGTAAATCCCTAGCCATAGTTAAGTATTATTAAAATTCCACTATTCATTGTTACGCTTTCTGAGAAAAAATGGTAGTTGATTGATATCAGAATCTAGAGCCAACCTTTGAGACGATAAACCAACGTGCCAATATATTCCTTAATCGCTAGAGTAGTACGAGCTAAATTGTTAGGCTCTGGTAAAAAGCTCAAAATTTTCGACTCTGTACTGTAATCAACTGCTGCTAATTCTTGTTCGCTGACCAAAAAGTCGGTTGGTGCAGGAATTGGCTCAATTCCCAGACGGCGAAAAATTGCCATCGATCGCGGCATATGAAAAGCTGATGTTACCAATAAAATACTATTAATGTTGTTTTCTTCTAAGATTTTTTGAGTATAAATGGCATTGTCATGAGTATTAAGAGAATGTCCCTCTTTGATAATTACTTCTGGAGGAATCCCGATCAATTCCAAAATTTCTGCCATATCTTCAGCTTCCGAATTTCCTTGACCAAACCATTCGATTCTGCCTCCCGATAAGATAATTAGAGGTGCTTTTTCCTCTTTGTAGAGTTTAGCTGCATAAATAATGCGATCGCCATGTTCATTTAAATCTGCTAAAGTTCTAGGGGGAGATACTCCTTTAGTCGCACCACCCAAAACTACTATGGCATCAGCAGTAGGCATTTCTGTCAAAGGTAGGTATTGCTTTTCTAGAGATTGAAGCAAATAGTTAGCGGTTCTAGGATTTGCTGTGGTTAATAATAAAACTAAAGATAATAAAATTGGGATACAAGTAAAGCGAGACTTCCTAATACTGAAAAATAGGCTGACCAACAACAGAATGCAAGACAATCCTAAAGGATAGACAAATAAAGGCAATAACTTCGATAAAAATAAAAAATTCATCTTTTAGATCGGGCAATGGTTCGGACAATTTTTAGAAATCAGGAAAAAAGCTATCCATTTCTGTAAGGTAAAAGTGTTGAAAGATTACCAAGAATGGATAGCGTTAAAACAATTATACAAAGCCTATTGGTTTCAATGGGGGATTTAGCACAGCCTCAAAAAAAATTTCTCTTAACCTTATTTTCGACTTTGGTGATGAGCTGCGGTCGAGCTACTTTTACTAATTTGAGTCGTTATAGCCAACTTAATGAACGAACTTATCGCCGACAGTATCAACGCTCATTTAATTTCATCAAGTTTAACCAACAACTAATCGAGCAAGCAATTAAACCAGAATCAGAGGTAATTTTGGCAGTAGATTGCTCTTTCATTCCCAAAAGTGGAAACAAGACCTATGGCATAGATTACTTTTACAACGGTAGTGCATCGAAAACAGAGAAGGGATTAGAGATTTCAGCAATGGCGGTAGTAGATGTAAAGAACAAAATTGGCTACAATCTCAGTGTTCAGCAAACCCCAGCAAATACCTCATCTTCAAAGAAACCTCGTCAATCTGAAACAACCCGAATTAATCACTATCTTACTCAACTAGAAGCAACTGTTCCTTATTTACCAACGTCTCTTCGCTATGTAGTGAGTGATGGCTTCTACAGTAAAATTAAATGGGTTGAGGGAGTCACGGATTTAAAGCTAGAAGCAATTGGCAAATTACGTAGGGATGCCAATCTACGTTACCCCTATCAAGGCGAGTATTCTGGAAGAGGTAGACCGCGTAAATATGCTGGCAAAGTTGACTTAACTGACTACAGTAGTTTCGAGTTGGTCACTCAATTATCTGATGATGTAGATCTTTATACTGTTGTGGTTTGGTCTATCAGTCTCAAGCGTAAGATTCGTTTAGTTTATCTACTGAACCATTCTGCCTCTTCCCCTCGCTATGCTGTTTTGTTCTGCACCGATCTTCAGTTAGATGCTTACTCGATTTATCTTTACTATCAAGCTCGATTCCAAATCGAGTTTTTGTTTCGTGACAGCAAACAATTTACTGGATTAGCTGATTGTCAGGCTCGCGACCTGACTAAACTTGACTTTCATTTCAATAGTTCACTCTCTGCCCTTAATCTTGCCAAATGGGATGCTGTTCAACAGCATCATTCTGATACAAATTTTGTCTTTTCAATGGCAAGTTACAAACGCCGTGCCTTTAATTATCATCTTCTTGAACGATTTATTGACAAGTTAGGTTTAGAGCCTACTTTTATTAAATCCCATCCTAACTACTCAAGCCTTTATGACTACGGATCTATTGTTGCTTGATTTTGTCCGAACCATTGTTAAACATTATGACTTCGATAGAATCAATCAAATAAAATTAGATAAAGATAAAACAAAAAATATTGTAAATGGAACTATTATTTTACAATTCAATCCAGATTACGATTATGTTGTTGATGAATTTAGAGATTTTGAACATGGAGAGCAAAATTTTAAAATAATTCAAGATTTTTTTAAAAAACATAAGGTTCGATAAAATGATAGACTGTTTAACTCATCAGACAAAAGGAGAAACAAAATTTGTTAACTCTAGGCGTTAATATCGATCATGTAGCCACCATTCGCCAGGCTAGAAGAACGGTAGAACCCGATCCTGTAGCTGCTGCGGTACTAGCAGAATTAGGTGGTGCAGATGGTATTACGGTTCACTTAAGAGAAGATCGTCGCCATATCCAAGATCGAGATGTGCGTTTACTCAGACAAACAGTTAGCACTCATCTTAACTTAGAGATGGCACCTACCCCAGAAATGGTTAAAATTGCCTTGGATATTAAACCAGACTATGTGACTCTGGTACCAGAAAAAAGAGAAGAAATCACCACTGAAGGGGGTATTGATATTGTTGCTAATTTAGACCGTTTTACGGAAGTAGTAACAAAACTTCAAGATGCTGGTATTCCTGTAAGTTGGTTTATTGATGCAGACTTACCCCAAATAGAAGCTGCTGCTAATACTAAAGCTAAGTTTATTGAACTCCACACAGGTAAATACGCTGATGCTACCGATGAAATTACCAGAAAACAAGAACTAGCAGCTCTAGGAAAAGGTACAGAACAAGCTATATCATTAGGTTTACGGGTTAACGCTGGTCACGGTTTAACCTATTTGAATGTTTATCCTGTAGCTTGTATTCCTGGTATGGAAGAATTAAACATCGGACATACGATAGTTTCCCGTGCTGTCATGGTAGGAATAGAAAGAGCAGTAAAAGACATGAAACTTGCAATGAGGGGTAAATTTTAATATCTATCATTGATAAATGATTGCTGATTTTGTAATTATCAACTTAAAAAAAGGACAGTATAAAAATGACAACTTATTATTATGTTTTAGCTAGTCAAAAGTTTTTACTAGAAGAAGAACCTTTTAATGAAGTAATAGAAGAAAGAATTCGTAATTATAAAGAGCAAAATAAAGAAATTGACTTTTGGTTAGTCAAGCAGCCTGCTTTTTTAGAAGCTCCAGAATTCAAAGAAATTAAAGCTAAATGTCCCCAACCTTCTGCTGCTGTTATTTCTACTAATAAACAACTGATTACCTGGTTAAAATTGAGATTAGAATATGTTTTAACAGGAGAATTTGAAGCTCCTTCGGAGACAATTTCCGATCCTTTAGCTTCTTTAGAAACTGCGGTTTAGGTAGTTAGTAGTTAGTGGTTAGTAGTTAGTAGTTAGTAGTTAGTGGTTAGTAGATAAACTTCAGTGATTGTTTTACTAACCACTAATTTATAGCCTTTACCAAATAAGAGAGTACACTCAATTAACAATCAACTATCAACTATCAATATGCCCTAAAGGATTCCCTACGGTTATCCGAAGGTGTCCCGCAAGGGGATACCGCTATATCCGAAGGTGTATCCTTTAGGACGCATATATCCTTTAGGACTCGAAGCGGTATCCTTTAGGACAATCAACGAAAACCAGGGTATAGTTATGTATTATTAAAATGAAAACCACTATATCCAGAGCAAATTTATATTTTCATTGAACTCACATCAGTATCTGCATATTTCCAAGCAGAATTAAATTGTAGTTCCACAGTTTTAGCTTCCGATTCTTTACCTTGAAGTTTAAGACTTTGAGCTAGACTCCACAAAGACCAACCGTTATTAGGATAGATGGCTAAATCTTCACGATAAACCTCTTCTGCTTCTATAGGAAGATTTGCCTCTAATAAGACTGCTCCCAAATATTGTCTGGTAGGAGTTGACCACTCCGCTGGTTCATTATAGTTTAAGTCATCTTCTAGTTTAACGGCTTTGCGTAAATGTGCGATCGCCTCACCATAATTTTCTTGCTTGGCACTTAATTCTCCAGCTAAGACTTCTTGAGCTATTTTTAAAATATCTTGAGTGGTATTGATATCCCAAATAGTTACTGTTGCTAATTCTGGATCGTTAGCCAGTACAGTTAAGAGTTTTAGTTCCTGTTTGGCTGCTAATAGTTTGCCCTTGGTAGTATAAGCTAATCCTCTAGCATAGTGCCATAAACCTGTAGGATATTTAAGGTCTTGATCTGGTTGGGGTGTGGCTAGAATATCATCCCATTGACCAAAGCGAATCATAGTAAATAAAGGAACAGAATAGAAGTGTTGCAGTGTTCCCATACCTGGTTCTCGCATCATTTCAGGATTCACCATCTCAGCAACATTATTACCTGCTTCAGTAGCTAACTTACTATTACCTTCTAAAGTAGCAGCAAACCAGAGAAAATGATGATTGTGGGGTACATAGCCTAAAGGGTAGACTCCTTGAGCATGACATTGAGTTAGATAATCTCGATCTACCGCGATCGCTTTTTCATTAGCATTAGCTGCATCACGATATCGTCCCACACGAATGTAAATATGGGAAGGCATATGAACTAAATGCCCTGAACCTGGTACAAGATTGCCTAATCTATCCGCTGCTGCAATGGCTTTTTCAGGTTGTACTGCTTCTACTGCATGGATATAGAGATGATTTGCCCCTGGATGATTGGGTTTACGCTGTAAAACTGATTCTAAAGTAGTCAAAACTTCTTGGGTTTCGGGTTTAGGTTGCTGTTTTTCTGTCCAATAATCCCAAGGCATAGTGTCCATTAATGCTTCAGCAAAGATAGTTGCAGCATCAAGATCATCGGGATAAGTTTGTGCAACTTTTCTCATTGCATCGGCATAGTTGCGATCCAGAAAACTGCGATCTTCTACAATTTTATCTGTATAACGTTCTGCTAAAGCTTTAATATATGCTTGTTCAACTGGAGTACTATTTTGAGCCAATTTTAACGCCTTTTCTATAGCCTGATAGGATTCGGGGATGGCATCATTTTCCATAGCAGCATTAATATTAGGTCCTAAAACATAAGCTAAACCCCAATAACACATAGCACAATCAGAATCTAGTTTAATTGCTTCTCGAAATGAACGAGCTGCTTCTGCATGATTAAAACCATAGGCTAAAACTAGTCCTTGATCGAAATAGCGTTGGGCTGCTTTAGAATCTGTGGTGATGACATGATGGAGATCCCCCATTCCTTTAAATAAAGGGGCTTTCGGCTGGTTCACTTTACCTAATTCGCAACCAAATGCACTGATACAAATAGTTAAAGACAAACTAATAATAAAAATCTGCCAAAGTTTCATAATATCCACCTCTCAAACGTCAGGAGTTTTGTTTGTTATTACTCCTTTACATTCATGTTATTACTGAGTTCAGTTTATGAAACGATTGGGAAGAACTAGAGATAACCTTAGAAATAATTTGCTCCTAATTCCATTCAGTTAATACAATTTTCCCGATTGTATTTCCCTGTTCAATACGCTGATGAACCTTTCTCAGATTTTCAGCATTAATTGGTTTAACAATATCATTGCAGGTTGTGAAAATTGAATTTCCTTCGATAAGTTGACTGATTCTATTGAGTAATTTACCTTGTTCTGCCATATCCTCCGTCTGATACATGGAGCGAGTAAACATAAATTCCCATACCAAACCTGCACTTTTACTTTTGAGAAGATTCATATCTAGTGGCTTGCGGTTTTGAACAATGCAACAGATAACGCCTTGGGGTTTAATTGCCTCTGTAATAGCTTGCCAATGTCCATCAGTATCATTCAAACAAAGAATATAATCGACATTTTTATAACCAATCTGAGTAATTTCTTCTGCAAGATTACGACGATGATTAACAACTTCATCCGCACCGAGTTTTTGACACCAGGCAATAGTTTCAGCACGAGAAGCTGTAGCAATAACCCTCAGTTGGGCTAGTTTTTTTGCCAATTGAATGGCAATTGAACCTACTCCGCCCGCACCATTGATCATTAAAATTGTTTTACCTGCATCATTTCCATTGGTGCTAATGTTTAATCTTTCAAAAAGGGCTTCCCAAGCTGTAATACTGGTTAATGGCAAAGCTGCTGCTGAAGCAAAATCCAAATTTTTGGGTTTATGTCCCACAATTCTCTCATCTACTAACTGAAACTCACTGTTGCTTCCTGGGCGAGTAATATCACCTGCATAATAAACTTCATCTCCAGGCTGAAACTTTGTTACCTTATCTCCTACTTCAACTACGACTCCTGCTGCATCCCAACCGAGAATTTTTGGCGTAGTTTCTACCTTATCTTTAGGCGCACGTACTTTAGTATCTACAGGATTAACAGAAATTGCTTTTACTTCTACTAGTAAATCATGTCCACTTGTTATAGGCTTGTGAATTTCTAGATCTAGCAAGGTATTTTCATCAGTAATTGGTAAGTATTGAGTTAAACCTACTGCTTTCATGGTTTTTTTAGTCTCATCGATATACTTCTAGTTGGAAAAGATGACAAAAGCAACGATATTAAACGCTGATTACTAGCTTTATTTGGGAATAATATCAATAGTCATATCAAATTACTAAATGTTTGCTACAAATGAAAATCTGTAAGGGCTAAGAGGTTCGCTACCTTCGTCCGCGTACGCGAATAGCCCTTACGAATCAAACAATAACTGAAACTCTAATTAGTTGTTATCCATGCCTTCAGTTTGAGCAACTTCTAGCAAAGTTTTGAGTACTGAGTCAGGGTTAAGACTGAGAGAATCAATACCTAGTTCTACTAGAAAGCGGGCAAACTCAGGATAGTCACTAGGTGCTTGACCACAGATACCCACCTTGCGACCTTTGGCTTTTGCCTTGGTAATTACTTGTCTTACCATCTCTTTGACTCCCTCATTGCGTTCATCAAAGAGGTGAGCAACCAAAGCGGAGTCACGGTCAAGTCCTAAAGTTAGCTGAGTTAAGTCATTAGAACCAATAGAGAACCCATCAAATACTTCGCTGTATTGATCTGCCAAGATAACATTATTGGGGATCTCGCACATGACATAGACTTGCAAACCATTTTCCCCTCGCTTCAGACCATATTTGGCCATTTCTGCTAACACCTTGCGACCCTCGTCAGGGGTGCGGCAGAAGGGAATCATCGGAATAACATTAGTTAAACCCATTTCATCCCGCACCCGTTTCAGAGCTTTACACTCTAAACCGTAAGCATCGCGGTATTTCTCATCGTAGTAGCGAGAAGCACCCCGCCAGCCAATCATCGGGTTTTCTTCCTCTGGCTCAAATTGTTGCCCACCAAGGAGATTAGCGTACTCATTGCTCTTAAAGTCAGACATCCGCACCACTACAGGTTTGGGATAAAAAGCAGCAGCAATCATACCAATGCCTTGAGCCAACTTATCGACGAAAAACTCGGGTTTATGGTCATAAAGTGCAGTTAACTCAGCAATTTTTCCTTTGACTAATTCATCTTCTAACTCGTCAAAATGAAGTAATGCTAGGGGATGGGCTTTGATGTGGTTGGCAATGATAAACTCAAACCGCGCCAAGCCAACTCCATCGCAGGGAATAGCAGATAGACCAAAGGCTTCTTCTGGGTTGCCCACATTCATCAGGATTTTGGTACGTGTACGGGGGAGGTTTTCCAGTTCGGTTTCTTGAATCTCAAACGGCACTAATCCCTCATAAACTCTTCCTTCTTCTCCTTCTGCACAGGAGACAGTCACTTCCTGACCTGTGGTTAAGACTCCTGTCGCCTTACCACAGCCAACGAGTGCCGGAATTCCCATTTCGCGAGCAATAATTGCTGCGTGGCAGGTCCGTCCGCCCTGATTAGTAATAATCGCGCTGGCTTTTTTCATAATCGGTTCCCAATCGGGATCGGTTTTATTGGTAACTAAAACTTCCCCAGCTTGAAATTCATCGAGCTTCTGGACATTCAAAATTACCCTGGCTTTACCTTGACCGATCATTTCCCCTACAGCACGACCTCGGACGAGAATTTCGCTGGTTCCTTGAAGTTGATAGTTCCGTAGAGTAGTTCCAGATTTTTGAGATTGTACTGTTTCTGGGCGAGCTTGAACGATGAATAATTCCCCTGTTAGACCGTCTTTGGCCCACTCGATGTCCATGGGAGTGTATTGACCACGCACTTGGGAATAATGGTCTTCAATAATGGCAGACCACTTGGCTAAAGTGAGAATTTCCTCATCAGCGATCGCGTATTTCTGCCTTTCTGATTCAGGTACGGGGACATTTTTAGTCAGTTTCCCACCACCCACATCATAGACCATTTTGATTTCCTTACTACCGAGACGTTTTTTCAAGATCGGTCGGTAGCCTTCCTGGAGAGTGGGCTTAAACACAAAGTACTCATCGGGGTTAACTGCACCTTGAACGACATTTTCCCCTAATCCATAGGCAGCAGTAACTAAGGCTGCATTCTTGAACCCTGTCTCCGTATCAATGGAGAACATGACCCCAGACGCAGCGAGATCGGAGCGCACCATCTTTTGGACTCCCACCGAGAGAGCTACTTCAAAGTGGTCGAAACCCTTAATCGTACGATAAGAGATAGCTCGGTCGGTAAATAGGGAAGCGAAGCACTTGTGGCAAGCGTCTAACACTGCTCTTACCCCATGAACATTGAGATAGGTTTCTTGCTGTCCCGCAAAACTAGCATCGGGCAAGTCTTCTGCTGTTGCGGAAGAGCGCACCGCTACATCAGTATAACTGGTATAACGCTTGCACTCCTCCTGTTCTAACTCCGACAAGCGATCGCAGAAATCAGCAGCCCCATTATAGCGATCGCACAATTTGATATAAGCCCTGGTAATGGCTAGTTCTAGTTCAGCTGGGAAGGGGGTATTGAGAATTAAAGCACGAGCTAACTTACCATGTTGTCGCAGGTTGCTCATATCTTCCACATCTAGGTCTGAGAATAACTCTCGCAGTTTCTTTTGTAAACCTGCTTGCTCAATAAAGTAGCGATAAGCGTAAGCTGTGGTGGCAAAGCCAGTGGGAACATTAACACCTTTCGGGGTTAATTGTTGAATCATCTCACCCAAAGAGGCATTTTTGCCCCCCACCAAGGGGATATCTCCAATGCCAACCTCTTCAAACCACAGAACTAAAGCTTTTTCTTTAGTAGATGGGAAAGGCTTGGGATTAACTGTTGTTTGGGTCATAGATTTAACTCCTGAGATGTTTGAACTTTTATCCTAGAAGAGGGATTCTTTAACGCTTCAGAAATTAATTAATTTATAATTTGTGTTGCTTAACTCTTAACTAGGGTTGGTTAAAATTAAGGTTCTCGATCAATCTTCCTTGCCCTCCTTGTCTTCTCATAAAACATCTCGACTTTTATGAAACAGAATGGGAATTAAAGAGGTTCAATTGATTGCTTTTGTTAGAGGATGCCACAGTTCTGCTTCTGTAGGAATAATCCAGTTGTCTTTTTGGCTGTCTAGTGAACCTGAACCATAGATTAACGGTATTGACCCCATAAGCACGGAAGCAATAAGCACTAGCAAAACTAAAGTAAGTTCGTTCAGATGTTTGCGGTTCGGGTGGAGTAATTGTGTAAGTCGTTGTGTACTCATTTCCCACCTCTCCTTAGTATTTTTTTTGCTGAAAAAGCTAACTAACTAACCAACTAACTTTTTTGAAGCATAAAATAGTTATTAGCTTTCATATTTTTATTTTAAACTCTAAAAAATATTTGTTCATATTAATATAAATCTTAATATGAAAATGTCAAGAAATCACGACAATTAATTGTGGTAATAGATTATTTTAATCTGGCAGATTTGATCTCATTACTTTTAGTTCTCAGAGTTTAATTTGTTTGTAATTTAGGCTAAACAAGGTTTTAAGCTATTTTTCTTGGAAATAAATAAAAATAATTTTAGTAACTTATTGCTAAATTGATCGAGATAATTATAACAAAGTCAATATCGGCAAATGATCATACTCTGACTATTCTTGACACTTTAAGTGTTATAATTAGTGTTTGGTTATAAATCAACAAGTAAAACAACATTGATGTTGTTTTAGTAGCAAACAAAATAATCATAAAAGTGTTACCTGTTTAACAAAAAAATAATCGTGTTTAATGGTTGAATAGAATTAAATAGCAACTAAATTCAATAAAAATGTTGAAGTTAATAACTCCTGTTTTTGTGATTGGTGGTATCAGAGCAAGCAAGAACTAGCAGACTACATTTTTCCCTATAACGGGATTGAAGTGAATCCAAATTCACTGTTTGACCTTCAAATTACGCTGATTCACTCTGTAGCTGATGTAGTCAATAACGACCCTGATATAGGCGATCTCCTTCAAGTAGTATTTTTGGAAACTGTAATGTTTCTCTCGGCGAAAAAGTTGATCCTACTGTCGAATTGGAAGATAGCAGTACAGTAATTGCAGCGGAGTAAAGGTAGATGGGAAAAAGAATTGGTATTCTAACTAGTGGTGGTGACTGTCCTGGACTTAATATGGTAATCAGAACGGTGGTTAGTCATGCAAGACTCACCTATGATTGGGAAGTTTTAGGCATTCCTTACGCCACCAAGGGTTTGCTAGAGAGCAAAGCCAGTACTTTGAGCTTACACGGCTTAGATTTGCATGGTATCGATCCCTTACTCAGTATGGGAGGAACAATTCTCGGTTCTACCAATAAAGGAGATACCCTAGCTCAGGCAAAACAGCTTTTTGCTGGATACCAAGCACTAAAACTAGATGCCCTAATTGCAATTGGTGGTGACGGAAGTTTAGCAATTTTGCGAGAATTAGCTAATCAGGGAAATTGGAATCTGGTAGCAATTCCCAAGACAATTGATAATGATGTGGCTTTTACAGAACGCTCAGTGGGGTTTGATACGGCAGTCAACACCGTAGTAGATGCCCTCAATCGTCTGACTTACACAGCTGCAAGTCATGATCGCATCATGGTGGTAGAGGTTATGGGGCGCACAGCAGGGCATTTAGCTTTACAAGCAGGCATTGCTGGGGGTGCAGATGTCATTTTAATTCCAGAAATTCCCTATTCCCTGCCCCAAGTTTGTCAGAAACTGAGAGAGTTGCGGGATAAATGGCAGCGCAAATTTGCTCTGATTATTGTTGCCGAAGGAGCCAAAACCCAAACAGGAGAAATCAGTTGCTATACTGATTCTTTGGGAGAAGTCCGACTGCGGGGTATTGGTCAATATATTACCGAGCAAATACCTGCTTGTAGTGAAGAGGGAGTAGAAACTCGCTTGACCATTTTAGGACATGTCCAAAGGGGTGGTATGCCATCCGCTTGGGATCGGATTCTGGCTGCTGCTTTTGGTAAAGCTGCCATTGATCTAGTCGCTCAAAAACAATTTGATCGTATGGTTGCCTGGCGCAATGGGGAAGTAGGTAGTGTTCCTCTAGAATTAGTTATCAACGACAGTCCTTCTTTGGTCACTCCCAATAGTGCTTTGGTGCAAACAGCCCGTTCTCTTGGAATTTATGTTGGGCAGAGTTAACATATTCTACTAATCAATGAACGTGGTCTGAAGCAATTTCTAAAAACCTAACAAATCAACCTTTATAGGTTGAAGTACTTCCCATTGTTGGCGAAGTTTGTGTTTTGTGTATAGAGGGGATCTTTCTGGTTAGCTTCAGAGAAGGCACTACCAATCACTGTTTTGGCGTCTTGGCAAACACTAGACCCAGCAATTCTCATAATCGGAATTGCTGAGATTCAGCCATAAAGAATTTTAACCGAATGAATGACCTTGGACAATCCCCGTTTCTTTTTGGGCTTTTATTCGGGAAACCCAATCGCAAATAGCTTTAATTTTTCTAACTTCGGAAAAAATGAGCGAAACGTAAGCTACTAATCACGCCCTAATGTCGGTATCAGAATTTTCTGGTCATAAACCTTAACTTGATCAACATCAACTAAAGAATTTTGCAAAGGATATCCTTTTTCAAAGTCTCTCAGATTTGACAAAGTTGTCTCGGCAATGTTACTTAGAGCATTGTCAGTCAAGAAAGCTTGATGACTAGTAATAAGTACGTTAGGAAATGTTAAGAGCCTTTCCAACAAATCATCCTCAATGATTTCATTCGACAAATCCTCAAAGAAAAAACGCTCCTCTTGCTCATAGACATCGAGACCTAGATAGCCAATTTTCCGGCTCTTAAGCCCTCTAATTACGGCTTTAGTGTCAATTACTCCTCCTCGGCTGGTATTAATCAGCATCACGCCTGGCTTCATGTAATTGATAAGCTCTTCATTAATCAGGTAATGGGTATTTTGAGTTAGAGGACAGTGAAGCGAAATGATATCAGATGTGGCAGCAAGTGAGATCAAATCGACATATTTTACTCCTTGAGCTTCCAAATCTTGGTTTGGATGTAAGTCATAAGCTAAAATCTTGCATCCAAATCCTTTGATTAACATCTGCGATACAAGAGAGCCAATTTTACCAGTTCCAATAATTCCCACAGTCTTGCCATAGAGGTCAAATCCTACTAGACCCTCTAGGGAAAAATTACCATCTCGCACTCGGTTGTAAGCACGATAAATTTTTCGGTTTAGGGATAGAATTAAAGCGATTGTATGTTCAGCGACGGCATGTGGCGAATACTCAGGAACACGCACAATGGTTAACCCCAACTTTTTGGCAACTTTTAAATCTACATTGTTGAAACCAGTGCAGCGTAGTGCAATAAGGCGAGTTCCCCCATCGGCAAGCTTACAAAGGGTTTCTTGATCCACTTGGTCGTTAACAAATACACACACTGATTTAAATCCTGATGCTAAAACTGCCGTGTACTGATTCAGATGCAGATCCAAAAAATGCAAATCATGACCATAATTTAAATTAACCTCTTCTAAGAACTTTCGTTCGTACGGTTTTGTACTAAATACTGCCGCTCTCATGATTTTCTTTTGGTAATTTATTACACTAAATGGATATTTAATAATTAACATTAATATATTTAATTCTACATATTTTTCAGTATATAGAACTACAAAATTAAAATTTTATACACGAGAAAACCTAAAATTTTAAAATTATACTTTTCCGAAAATATATATATTATTTTTATGGAAAAAAGATAAATAAATGATAAAGACAGAACGATTATGAATGACCTTCTCCTTTAGAATACATCCTTCAAAATCATGATCGATAATGTATATAAAAATAATGCTTCTGTCGCAAAAAGTAAAAAAAAACAGAATTAACCTGTGTTTATCTAATTTTTCAGATAGTAATTTCAAAGAGAAACTCAACAAATTTTTCTGTCCTAAAACATCTTTTTTATTAACTCCTTTGACCTGGACTTTACTGAAATCTTGCATCTAATCTGTAACTGACTTGTGGGATCAGGGAAAAGGGTAAAACTTAAGGGGAAAAGGATAATAAATTGATTATCAACCCTGGATTATCAAGTTTATTTATACTAGCGCAAGATCTGATATTAAATCACTAAATGTTTGCTACACATAAAGCATCTATAGCGGTTCTCAAATTGATGAGGTACATGATCTAGGATATTCAAAATAAGTGCAATCCCTTTCACCATTTACCTTTCCTCTTTTACCATCCACACCGATTAACGTATTTCACTGAATCGAGAACCGCTATACTACTGTAAAAGGTGCAATTATAGGGGCTATAAATAAGGGAAAAAGTTGATAACTTATTAATAAAACTATCATGGTTATACGCAATAAATATTTATTATACTTTTGGATTAAATCATGATTAGTTAATAATTTAGGAATTAGATTTATTTCTGCTCAATTATCTCAATATTTCTACTATCCATTGCTGCTAAAAATAAATCTGTAGGTAAAGCTTGTTCTACAGGATGAATACCAGGCTTATGTAACTTTTCTGCTAATAGTAATTGAGCAATACTTCCCGTACCAGCAGCAGCAGCGATCGCGGTATTTTCATGTACCATAGTAGAACAATAGCGAGATGCTTTGCCTGTTTTGATTCCTGTAATCTCGGCTCGCATCGCTACCCCAATACCACTAAACTTATCTGTTACAGAAGTCATGAAATAACTGACTTTAGAAAAGAACTCAATTCCTTTAGGAGTCGTTACCCAAGACTCAGGAAAAATATGAGCCGTAATCCAAGTAAGGTGATTATAAAAGTCGGGAACAGAGCCAAATTTAGTAATTACTGTATCTGCATTAAAAGAGTCAGCAAAAGTATAAGTTTCTGGAACATCAAACCAATATACTCCCGTCTTACCATAGGGTTTGGGAAACTCTATTACTTCTCTTGCTGTGTAAGGTAAAACTTTTTGCCATTTGCCATCTATCCAAGCATCAAATTGATTTTTTAACCCCAAAAAAGTAGTTCGCATCACTGTAACTCCTGCCCCACCAGAGCCAGCTACTACATAACTTAAATGAATCTTTTCGGGCTTATCAAAATGCTCTACGCCTTGCTTGACCATACTGTTAGAAATACCAGGAAAAATACCTGTATTCAGAATTGCTGTAATTCCTGAAGCTTTGGCTTTATCTTGATATTGAATTACTTTTTCATAGAAAGAACGGTGATCACTGACATCAAGATAATCAACCCCTAAATCAATACAAGTTTCTAAAACTCGACCATCACGATAATGAAAAGCACCGGCACAATGTACTACCAAATCAACATTACTAATTGCTGTTGCTAAATGCGATTTATCTGTTAAATCTAAACAAAGAAAATTGAGAGGAGATTTAACTACTGTATTAGGATTTCTACTAGTAACAATTACTTTGGCATTAGTATGGTTAGCAATATCTTCGGCTACACTAGACCCAATTCTGCCACAACCACCAATAACTAAAACTTTTTTCTGACTCATCTGGTTTAATCGTGCATTTTTAATTTGGAAAACTCATTACCGTTACTCAACCGTCCTAAAGGATATATGCGTAGCGGTATCCCCTTGCGGGACACCTTCGGATATAAAACAATGAAGTCTGTAGTGACAAGTAACTAGTTGTGCAAAATTAATTAGATACTACTTGGACTTGACAAGTCTGAATTTGTTCGCATGGGGAACATAGATTCTTGAAGGAATTGAGTCAGGTTTTTCTCCTTTTAGAACAGCAATCAAATCCATGCCCACGGGATCGCTTTCGACGTGATAGGAATGTTCAGCAATACCACCAACAACTTCACTGACATCAACAGTAATAACTTTTCCAGATAGTTGATGAGGCTTACGAGGACCCGAACTTCCAAGGCGTTCTGGATTACCTTTTGTAATATCAATGATATCAAGTGCCCTATCTTCAGTGTTGTAGTAAATAGTTATACTTTTAGTGAGTTCTGGCAATCTCCCTAACTTATTATTCTCCTCAAATGCATCGTTGTCTTCGTCAGCAGCAGTTAATACAATATTGTCGAACAGACGTTGTAACAACGAATCTCCGTGTATCGCTTGAGCTTCTTGCAATGCATGCCTCAAAACATAACTACCCATGCTATGTGCAATAAGATTAATGTTCTGGTTACAATTTTTTTTCCCAGTCGATTCCCTTAAAAACTCAGATAGCTTTGCTAAACCTCTAGCAAATGCATATCCAGAAGCCTTGGCATCATGGCGATCATCTCCATAGTCAAGCAATTTTCCATTAGAGGGCCAAGAAAAGACAAACATATTAGGTTGATATGTATCTCCAGAAAGTTGGGAAAAGCGATCGCTGAGTTTAGCTGCTGATTCAATTGCTCCTTTAAAGCTGACATTAAAGCCATGTATAAATATCAAAGAATCTAGAGACTGTTTTCTCATTTTTTTACGTAATTCTTTAAGCAGAACTTTAGATCCTTGATCGGGGTTATCGGGTAAGGTTTCTATTGCGCCTTCTTCAAGTTTGCCCTTAATTACTTCTGCTCTACCGAAACGCAAATCTCCCAAATTTGCTGTGGCAAAACTAGTTCCAAAACCAGTAGGGTTTGCTCCTCCATTTAAGGGATTTCTATTGGTAGCGAAATAAATAATGCTCATGGTAGCCTCCAGAGTAACCTTAGACAGATCCTATAATCCTAAGGCTAGTTCATACTGAATTTAACTGATTACTATCATCATGAGACTTAACCTTAACCTTATGAAAAAAGGGGAGTAGTTAATAAATGCGATCGCTGCAAAACAAGTGACGAGAAGTAAAATTAAGATATCTATCTCAGTGTTTAGAAGTAAATTATGAGACAAAAGTTGGTAGCAAAAAACTGTTCTTACTTAAAGATACTAAATTATGGGAAATTAATTTTTAATTAATCATTAATTTTCAGGCTTAAAATTAAAATTAAAAAATAATACCAACTCAAAAAAGACATTTTTAGTAACAAATATGAATAAACTTATATTTTCTTTATTGGCGATCATGTACAGCACCACTATTTTACTTCCTGCTGCTATAGCTAGAGAAAAACCTTATGGTGGTAAATGTCTTTATATTGATGAAGAGGCAGAAGACCAAAAATTCAGATCTTGTGAAGTTAATATTAAACAAAAAACTCTGACAATTAACTTTGATAAAGAGCAATATCAAGATGATAATAAAGCGATCTCAGCTAGAAATATTTCTGAAATTGCTTCAGGAGAATATGCCAAAAAGTTGCTCTCAGATTCTGGCAGTATAGTTAGTGGCATCCTACTTGGTCCAATTAATCTTATTGGTAAAATTTTTGTACCAGATCGTAATTATCAGCAATACATAATTGAATATAAAGACGCTAAAGGCAAGAAGACAGCTACAATTCTCAATGTTAATCGTTCCGATGCCCCTGAATTCCAACAAGAATTGACTGTAATGACCCGTAAATTAATTACTTTTCGACCAGGTCAAACTAATACGATAATTAATGTTGGACCAGATATCGATGATATAAAATGATTGATGCGATCGCAAAAAGCAACTATTAGTAGAATAGACCTATTGACTGGGTCTTAGTGAATTAGTTTAAAACAACAATGAACGCCCACCAAGAGAGGGGAAAATGGATTAAAAATTTACTTTTGCAACGGGTCTAATAGCTAATCAGAAATTGGTAATCAAAAGTTAAAAATTTGCATTTTAACTTGTTAACCAGAAGTTAAAAAAGTCCGATTAAGTTAAATTGTAAACACTATCTTTATTGGGAGATATCAGCCATGACAATTGCTAGAGAGGGTTTTCCTATCGATCTTGGAGCATATAAACCATTAGCTTTCAATCCTGCAAACTCCAATCTCACACCACAAGAGTTAGAAGATTTAAAGAGTAATATTCAACTGGCTAGAGATGCCATTGTTTTCTTTACTGCCACAGGGGCTGCTAGAGGTGTTGGTGGTCATACAGGGGGTCCTTACGATACAGTACCAGAAGTAATGATTCTCGATGCCTTGTTTCGAGGTGCGCCAGATCAGTTTGTCCCCATTTTCTTTGATGAGGCTGGTCATCGTGTAGCTACCCAATATCTTATGGCAGTACTTCATGGAGATATGCCTGCCAAAAATCTTCTCAGTTATCGTGCAGCCCATTCTAAACTACCAGGACATCCAGAATTGGGATTAACTCCTGGGGTCAAATTTAGCTCTGGGAGATTGGGTCATATGTGGTCTTATGTCAATGGTGTAGCCATAGCTAATCCTGATAAAGTAGTGTTCTGTTTAGGTTCTGATGGTTCCCAACAAGAAGGCAATGATGCGGAAGCAGCTCGTTTAGCGGTGTCTCAAAATCTCAATGTTAAATTATTGATTGACGATAATGATGTAACCATTGCTGGGCATCCCTCAGAATATGTCAAAGGGTTTGATGTAACCAAAACTTTAACTGGTCATGGACTGACCGTAGATGAAGGAGCAGGAGAAGATATAGAGCAATTATACCGTCGCATCTGCCAAGGGGTTCATGCTTCTGGTCCCGTTGCCCTAGTTAATAAACGGAAAATGTGCGTGGGAATTGAAGGTTTAGAAGGCTCACCCCATGGTCATGACGTAATTTCCGTAGATTTGGCGATCGCTTATTTAGAAACTAGAGGGCAAACTGCTGGTGCTGAATATCTCAAGGGAATTGTTAAGCCTAAGCACGACTATACTTTTATTGGTTCGGGAAATAAAATCGGTTCTAACCGTAATGTATTTGGGGATACAGTGGTTGATATCTTAGGCGAGATGAGTCCCACTGAACGGAAAGAGAAAGTATTTTGCATTGACAGTGACTTAGAAGGCTCTTGCGGTTTAAAACAAATTCGCCAGGCTTATCCTGAAATCTTTGTTAATTCAGGGGTTATGGAACGGGGTAATATTTCTGCTGCTGCGGGATTTGGCATGGAGAAAGGGAAACAAGGTATTTTTGCCACCTTTAGTGCCTTCTTAGAGATGTGCATCTCCGAAATTACTATGGCAAGACTCAACGATTCCAATCTCCTCTGTCATTTTTCCCATTCTGGGATCGATGACATGGCTGATAATACTTGTCATTTCGGTTTAAATAATATGTTTGCGGATAATGGCTTAGATGACGGCTACGAAACAAAATTATATTTTCCTGCTGATGCCAATCAAATGCAAGCTTGTGTCAAAGGCATTTTTAACGATCCTGGATTACGGTTTATTTTCTCTACTCGCTCCAAAACTCCCAACATCCTAGATGCTGATGGCAATGACCTTTATGGCAATGGTTATACTTTTGTCCCTGGTAAAGACGAAATAGTACGAGAGGGAACTGCTGGTTATATCATTAGCTTTGGTGAGGCTCTTTATCGTTCCTTAGATGCTGTAGAAAGACTTAAGCAAGAAGGAATAGATGTGGGTTTAGTTAATAAATCTACTTTAAACGTCATCGATGAATCAATGTTGGCTAAAGTGGGTGCAGCACCCTTTGTCTTAGTAGTTGAAGCTTTTAACCGTCGTACAGGATTAGGTAGTCGGATGGGTTCCTGGTTACTAGAACGTGGTTTAACTCCGAAATTTGCCTACCTGGGTACTCACAAAGAAGGTTGTGGTGGTCTCTGGGAACAGTATCCCTATCAAGGTATTGATCCTGTTGGCATTATGAACAAAGTTAAAGAGTTAGTTCACAGAGAAATCAATTAGAGAAGTTTGCTGATTCACAGATGTAAGAGATTATTTCTTGATTTAGTGCAGTATAGTTATCTGAGCTAGTTTCTAGAGAATGTAATTGTTGCAAAGAATCTGACCATAAATCTTTTTCGGCGAAATATTTGGCTTTGGCTAAAGTAATCTCTTCTTTATTTGCTCCAGAGGCAGTTAATTCTGTTTCTAGTTGGGCTAATTCTTGAGAAATAATATTTCTTTCCTCTGCATCTATGATTTTAAAGGAAATACGTCGGCGGTTAGTTTGAGAATCTGTGACTATTTCCCAATCGTATATTTTCCCTGGTTGCAAGGATTCTCCCGTGTAGGAAATATTGCGGGATTGATCATTGATAGTTTTAGCCCAGAGTATTTCTTGTTCTGCATCTAAACTAAAAGGACTATATAAGTTTACTTCTAAGTTGGTTACTTCTCCTTGCCAGAGAAATAAAGGGCGATCGCTGTAAATTAGGTTAGTTTCTCCTAGTAAACCAGGAGTAATCTCACAAATATTACTGCGAGAGCTTAATGCAGGTTCTTGTTCTCTTTTAGCTTTTAATAAGTTCCAAATTGACTCTAATATAGAGCTTCGTTCCCTTTTTCTAGTGATTGTACTTTCTCTAGCTTTTTCAGGAGTAGCACTAGGCTCTCTTAAAGATTCAGAATTGGTTTGAGCGATCGCAAAACTGGGAACACTGCAAGTGAGTATAGTCAAAAACAGGAGACAAAAAAGTCGAGTTTTCATAAGTAAGTAGATCCTTGTTGGTTGATAGATTTTTGGGTTAAATGTTATCTTCAGATACGCCCAGATAGTTTTTTTATTCCTTGTTCCTTGTTCCTTATGCGAAGCGGTATCCTTTAGGATGTTCCTTGTTCCTTAGACGACCAAATATAGAATAGAAAGGTTGCAGAAGGGAAAAACCAAGGTAACAGAATTTCGGCAGTAATATATAGTTGCAATTCTAGTAAGCCTAAAATGACTGGAATTGTTGTTAAAGCTAATAGCCAATGTTTTCGTTGATCGTATTCTGTTTTTACCATTAGGGCTAATCCCTTGCCCAATATAGCTATTAATGCGATCGCCCATAAATCGGGAATGGGAATTACTAACCTTTGAGTTAGTAAGTGGTGAATCATATAGGCGTTGGCTTCGGAACCTGTGAGCTTGTAGGGATTTGGGGCAATTAAACCAAATCTTTCGCGCCAGTAAACAACAGCTAAAGGTGCCGAAAAGTTATCTGAACCAGGGGTTATGCCTGCTTGGCGGTATCCTCCAGGAGCAATAATAATAATTTGCTGGTTGATCCTATAGTTAGTTGTTGGTTCATTCTGTTTCAGTAATTGCCAAGTAGGAAGACGGTCATAAACTACATCAGGTGGCAGAGAAAAATCGTTAATAGGGCGTAACCAAACTCGATTAAAGTTTTGGGCAAAATTGGCTAAGGGATCACTAGAGGCTTGTTGAAGGAAGGCAAGATTTGGGCTATCTGTTTGATAGAAATGATTAACTATTTGGGTGCGAAAATCTTCTTGATTATTGAGTTTTGCTTGAGGAAAATTGGCTAGAGAGGATTCTTGATGCAACGTATAAGCGATCGCAATTAGGTAGGTAAATGGGCAACTAGAATCACAATCTCTGGATGGGGGAAGTTTGAGATACTGGGGTAAAGTGTTGGTATAGCCTTGAAGACTCCAATTAGGATCGGCGATACCAGTGTTAGGGTTTACCCCTGTTTCTCTACTTTGGTTGTTTTTAATAGCAGCAAAGATAAACCAAGTATTATTTTGCTCAACGGCATTTTCTATTGACTGAGCCAAAATCGGATCATTAGCTGGTTGTTGGCGATCAAATAAGTAATCAATAGCTACAACTGGAGCATCTAGAACTGTAATGCGATCTACAATCTGAGCTAGATACTTACGATCCATAGGATGAGGATCGCTAATTCCTGCTTTGTTAATTGATGCTTCATCAATTTCTACTAACAATACCGGTGGTGTAGTAACGGGGGGGATTTGATTAGTGACATCCCGATAGATAGATTGAATCAACAATCTGGTATCTAATAAAACATCGTGTACTGGTGATAATAAACTAATAGCAGCTAAAGTAGTAATTGCGATCGCTTCTAAGCGAGTAGGGAACCATTGTTTAATTTGTTGTTGCCATCCCCAAGGCTTAAGGCGAAATAGTTGAGCTTCTGGATGACAAAATAGGGAAGGAATTAGGGATGCAGAGGGATAGGTTAAATTATGTTTTTGTTTTAAATAGGAGCAAGTAGC
>JASJDF010000299.1 GCA_030065715.1 Xenococcaceae cyanobacterium MO_188.B19
CAAGGAGACAAGGAGACAAGGAGACAAGGGAGAGTTGTTCTATTAACAATGAACCTCTCCCCTCACAACCCCCAACCCCTTCTCCCCTCTCCTAATAGGAGAGGGGATTAAGGGGAGAGGTAACAATGAACAATCAACGATGAACAACTAACGACTAACCACTAACAATTAATTATGGAAATAATCGCACTCTTAGTAGCTATATTCGGTTTAGGTTCTGGTGCTGGATGGTTCGTGATTCGTAACCTCTACTATATATGCCAGCCCAGTGAAATTTTAATCTTTGCGGGAACAAAAACCCGTTCTTCTAATGGTAAAGAAGTAGGATACCGCTTGGTTAAAGGTGGTAGTAGCATTAGAGTTCCCATGTTAGAAGAAGCCTTTAAGATGGATCTCACTAACATGATTATTGAGCTTAAAGTTTCTAATGCTTACTCTAAAGGGGGTATTCCCCTGACTGTAGAAGGAGTTGCCAATATCAAAATAGCTGGGGAAGAACCTACAATTCACAATGCCATTGAACGCCTATTAGGGAAAAGTCGTAAACAAATTGAACTCCTGGCAAAACAAACCCTAGAAGGAAACTTAAGAGGAGTGTTAGCCAGTCTAACTCCCGAACAAGTCAATGAAGATAAAATAGCGTTTGCCAAAAGCCTTTTAGATGAAGCAGAAGACGATTTGGAAAAACTGGGACTAGTTTTAGATAACCTACAAATTCAAAATATCTCTGATGATGTTCACTATCTAAACTCCATCGGGCGCAAACAACAAGCAGAACTATTAAGGGATGCCCGTATCGCCGAAGCCAAAGCTCAAGCGGAATCTACTATTAAAGACTCAGAGAATAAAAGAGTTACTTCCCTACGGCAAATTGGCAGAGATTTAGAAATTGCCAAAGCCCAAGCAGAAAAAAGAATCCGCGATGCGATTACTAAAAGGGAAGCCTTGGTTGCAGAAGTAGAAGCAGAAGTAGTGGCACAACTTGCTAAGGCTGAAGCGGAAGTAGCAGTACAAACCGAAAGAATTAAACAAGTACAACAGCAACTCCAAGCAGATATTGTAGCTCCTGCCGAAGCCGAAAGTAAACAAGCGATCGCAAAAGCCAAAGGGGATGCAGCTAGTATTATAGAAGATGGCAAAGCTCAAGCGATCGGTACGAAGCGTTTAGCTGAGTCTTGGAAATCAGTAGGAGACAACGCTAGGGAAGTTTTCCTCTTTCAAAAACTGGAAACTTTCATCAAAATGATGGCTAGTGGGGTACCAGAAGTAGCAGTAGATAGTATTACTGTGGTAGATGGCAACAATAATAATCAAGCAACTCAGATCGCTTCTTTCATAGAGCAATTACGCCAAACTACAGGAATGGATATTACCGAAATTGTCAATAAACTGGCAGATAAAAATGCAATTAAAAAGATTGAAACTACAAAAACTGATGAATTGCTTTAATTAACTGACAATTAATTAGGGTTTGCTGAAAAAGTAAGCGAAAAAATTCACGAGAATCAACTTTTTCAAGTAGTAGAAAATATTTAGTAGGTTTAAAAATCAGAAATACTGGACATCAAGAATATATTAATCGTCTCAAAATAGAAGGTAAAAATCGACCAAGACATATGCGAAGCGGTATCCTTTAGGATAGTTATTTTTGGACAGGCTTATACGGGACGACATGGATATTAAGTATGGATATATGCTGGGGGTGAGTCGAAAAGTTAATAGGAATAGTTATCAATAAACTACCATTTTATCTCAAGGGTCTTAAAGCTAGAAAACGCATACAGTGCATAGTTTAGCAGGTTTGTTCCCCTTCAATAACCGCCTGATTGAAAATAATTTTTTGATCTACTGAATTTCCATTGTGGATAAAATTTCTCGATTGAGATTTGCCTGATCTAAATTTGCCAGTTTTAAATTCGCTCCTCTTAGATTAACACCACTCAAATTAGCTTCAACTAAAATTGCTTCATGGAGGTTAGCTTTAGAAAGATTTGCTCCGACGAGATTCGCTCCAGCTAAGTTGCTCCCACTCAAGTCGGCTTGAACTAAACTCACACTACTTAAGTTGGCATTCTGTAAATTAGCTTCAGTAAGAATTGCATTTAAAAATGCACCACTAAAATTAGCCCCTCTCAAAGATGCTTGACTTAAATTCGCACCACCGAGGTTAGCACCGCTCATATTGCCACCGTTGAGGGTGATTCTCTGTAGATTAGCATTAGCTAATTTTGCCCCTCCTAAATTGGCCCCGATTAAGTCGGCATCGCTGAGATTAATATCATTTAAGTTAGCTCCACTTAAGTTAGCTCCAATTAAGTTAGCTTTACTTAAGTCTGCACCTGATAAATCTGCACCGCTCAAATTAGCTCCAATTAGATTGGCATTTTGGAGGTTAATTTCTCTCAGATTAGCGCGATAGAGACAAACACCATTGAGATTGAGCCCAGCAAAATTCCTAACTCCTGTGGCATATTCTTCTAGTAGTTTAGTTACATTTACCATGGCTTTTCTCCAAGAAGTTGTTAGTTTTTCTAAACCTTAATAACTTGATTGGGCATAATTGCCCCTTCTAAATTGGCACCTCGCAGATTAGCGTAAGTTATATTAACATCAGTCAAATCTGCCTTTCTTAAATCTGCACCATAAAGATTTGCCCCTTGTAAGTTGGCTTTCCGTAAGTTGGCTTCAATGAGATTTGCACCGGCAAGAATTGCTCCAGTTAAATTGGCATGAGTTAAATTAGTTTTTTGTAACCTAGTTCCAGTTAGTATGGCTTCGGTGAGTTGACTATAAGATAAATTTGCTCCAGTTAAATTCGCCCCACTAAAATTAACGACGATTAGTATGGCTTGACTCAAATCTATCTCTTGAAGATTCGCTAAAATTAGGAATGCACCACTAAGATTGGCATTTTTTAAGATGGCATGAGATAAATTAGCCCGAATTAAATTAATACCACTGAGTTTTGCCCCTGCTAAATTGGCACCAATTAACTCAGCATTGCTAAAATCTCGGTCTCCAGATTTGTAGGATTGTAATAAAGTATCTACATTCATTTTTTGACTAATGGTTAATGGTTAGTTGTCCTAAAAGATACCGCTACGCATATTAGTTGTTAGTTGTTAGTTGTTAGTCGTTAATGATTACTAATTAATGTAGAGTGATGATAAATTGCAGAAATAACCCTATTTTTGGATAATAATTGATAAGTTTGAGAAACCTGTGAAGGAATCAAACCATATTCTAAATCTATTAATCGGTAGAACTTGCTACTTGCTACTTGAGCTCCCGAAGGAGCTTGGTAAAGCTGGTAAATTATTTCTTGTTCGTAATATTAGAGAGAGTAGAAAGCTTAAGAATTAAGAATTAATACTAAAAAAAGCGAATAAATATAACCATTTTGTACTTCAGAATAGGGGATTGTGGGGATCAATTTCACTGAAATATACTGAAGGTAAAGGGAAAAAAACCTAAGAAAAAATAGATTTGATCTAAAAAGGGGGAGTCTACTATGTCTCAAGCTACACCAACCCCATCCTCTTCTCCAAAATTCGATTCTCAATCTGAATTTGAGGTTTTTCTTGCTCATAATAGCGAAGACAAGACAGCAGTTGAGGAAATAGCTCGACAACTCAAAAACCTAAAACTAGGTATAAAACCATGGTTGGATATCAATGAAATTCGACCTGGCGAACCATTTCCAGATGCGATCCAAAAAGCCATCCAAAATGTTAAAGCAGGTGTCATCTTTATTGGTAAAAAAGGATTAGGTGATTGAAAAGTAGATGAACAGCGATTATTACACGCCCTCTCTGTCAAGAAAAGAATCCCTTTGATTCCCGTCCTGTTGCCAGGTATTGACAAGATTCCTCAAGATATAGAAAACTACATTCCTTATATTACACTACTTCATCATGTGTCTTTTCATCAGAGAACTGATGAGCTTTAACCATCAAAACAACTAGCGTGGGGCATTACCGTCATCAAGATTTCTAAAGATAGCATTGTAAGAGGACAATTTGGAATTTTTGTAAATGTCTTGAGCCCCAAAACAAGCTGCTTCTTAGCTATGCCTAAAAACGGATTAGAAGGCATATACAAGTCAGTCAAAGATGCGGCTGAAAAGGTGGAATTCAAGACATTGGATGGAAATATAGGAATCCAAATAATCCAAACCAAGAATAAGAATGATGATGGCTTTGTGGAAAATATAGCTAATATCATTTCTGCTATTCGGTCATCTAAGGTTATTGTAGCGGTGTGCGTTTCGGAGGATAAATCTTTTCAGCTAGACCCAGATGTCATGTACGAGTTGGGATTGGCTCATGCTCTAGGCAAGCCTCTTTGCATCATCAGTAGTAGAGAAAACCACCATCAACTATCGGATTATATTCTCAACGATATACCAGATGACGAGTTTATTGACTACGAGTTATCTGAGATGAATGGCGGAGAGGCTTGGAGAGTATATAAACAAGAATACGAAGGACTGTACCAGCATAATAAAAATGCGCCTGAATGTAGCAAATTTAAATATCCCATAAACTTCAACAGTCTTCAACAATCTTTTAATATTTTGAAGCATGGGTTAAGTACCACCAATATATTTCCAGCAAAATCTCATCAAGAGTATTTAATGCTAATCGACCTGATTAAAGATTATCCTGGTAGTCATGAACTTTTATCCTTTACTTTAGATAAGGAAGATATTGTCAATTCCTTACAGAGACCTGCGATTATTAACAGAGTAGATGCTGTGATTAATATCTTAATCGGGCATATTGACCAACTGGTTTATAAACGTGCAAATACTATGATGAAAAATCTAGGAGCAATGATTTGCCGTAATTGCAATGATTTGCTGTAATTAATAATCAGGAGAATTAAAATGAATAAAGTACAGTGTGAAGCCAAGAAAAAACCTGATTTTTCATCACTTAAGGATGATCATGAGAAACTTTATGAACAAGTTAGTGAAATAGTCCTTCATAAGGAAATATCAGGAACAAAAGAAGAGAAAGATGAGTGGTCTAAAAAAATTCAAGCGGTTAGCGATCAAATAGTTACCCTTATCAAATATATTGCAACATTTGCTTCCCAAGTTACTTCAATTGATGAATACAATTGGGTAAGAGAAGCTGCTTATGAATGGGGTGCTGTGGAAGATTGTCTTGAACTTACATCGCCCTTGTTTTATATAAAAGAGGTAGGTAAAAAGTCGGAAAACATTAGACAAACGATTCTATCTTTACTTCCAAAAGAACTTCCAGAATTTTCTTTAATGCCAAAAATATCTAAGGAAGATCTCCAAAAAGAGGCTTACTATTTAGCGGGATTTCGTAAAGAAAGATTAATCATCGAAAATCCTAGTCGGATTCATCAGCTAATCCCAAGTAGTAGGGAGGAAATTTTGGCAGACTGGTATAGTGCTTGTACCTATTTCTCTTCTAAAATTCTGGAAGGTAAGCTAGATCTTCCTACTCTGGTTAAATCTGAATTATATGATTGCTTAGAAAAAGTCTGGTTAGAGGATGTCAAGCAACTCAAAGCTTACCAGATTTGGCGGAGTATTGAGGATAGATGGATTTCAGAAAACCACATCAGGGAAGATTATTATTATCAAGCTTGTAATCAAATAGCAGATAGTCTTGTCGATCCTTACATCAAAGCTCCCCCAAGTCGGTTTGAAGCACTGCAAGATTACTTGAAAAATCACTATTTAACCGATGAAGGAAAACTTGATGAAAACAAGTCACACAATTTAATAGAAAGAAAAGCATATCGAATTTGGAAAAAAACGAAGAACTCCAATAGCTGGGAAAACTGGTCGTCAGCTAAACAGTATGTTGAAGATTTATATGGAAATATTATTCCTGCTGTGTTAAAGAGCGATCCCAAAAGCATTACTAGGGTTAAAAATGCGATTAAAGCCAGCGAAAATCCTGCTTATTACAACATTATTAATTGTTTTGAAATGGCACTAGTTATTTACTTTCTTCCTTCAGAAGTATTCCAAGATGTTGAGGAAATTTAGAATCGGTAAGACAATTAATGAAGAAAAGTTTTCTTGTACCAGTAATTTTTACACTCTCAATGGTTTTAGGGTCAGCTGTTTCGGTATTGGCTCAAATCTCAGCCCCGAAATCTCCTCAAATAACACTGGAAACCGAAATAAAATCATTAGCTCAGAGTGATGTCAAAGATGCTGTTCCTAGGCGGACTGATTTTATTGTTGAGCTTTATAGCAATAACTCTCAAAATCTTAGTTCTCCAGATATTAGAAGAATCTATGATGGGGAATTTAGCAGACAAGCCAGAAAAAAGCATGATCGCCGAGTAAGATGGTTGGCTGTTGTCTCTGCAATTATCCTGAGTTGTTTGGCACTAGCTGCATGGTCAATCAGAAAAAAGAATCTAGCTATTTTGAAACAAGTTTCCGTGACCCTCCCTTTTGGGATAGGTACTGTGGAGCTGGATATCAGGCAAGTAGAGCGAAACGTAGCCTGGTCACTTTATGTTGAGTTAGTCACGCGCATTGCCATTCAGCCCCTTGAGTCAGACCAGGGATTGTTGCGAGAGGCTTTAACCTCGCTATACAGTTTATTTGGCACTACCCGTCAAATTCTCAAAGAAGGTGGTTCAGTTGTTGGCGTGTCTCCCAAGTCAGTTGGCGGCATCGCTATTGCTGTACTAAATCAAGGTCTGCGCCCCTTTCTTGCCGAGTGGCATCCTGCGCTTGAAGAATGGGAAGCAAAACGTCCTAGCACCGTTAGTCGTAAGCAACATGAGAAGGACTGGTGGAAAGAATCGCAACTACGCAATAAACTGGAAAATCTCAGGCAAGATCTAGGAAAATATGCAGAAGAATTAGCTAAGATTGCAAATGTTTAAGTAGGAGATTTAGAAAAATCAACAAAATTGATGAGTGAAGAAAGAACTATATTTTCAACTCACTGGGTTGCTGTGAAAGAAACTACAAGAGGGTTTCAATATCTTGAACGAAAAGGAAGGAACTCAGTCGCAGTATTTCTTCTGAGAGAAAAAAAGTCTAACTTGAGAGAGTATGAGGTTCTTATAAGACAGCAACCGCTTTCTGTCGATCATCGAGAAATTTATGGGAAACCAAAGCTCTTTCCCTGTCCCATTACAGGAGGTATTGAAGAAGACGAAACACCAGAAGAAGCAGCTCTTAGGGAAGTGCGAGAGGAGTCTGGGTTTTCAGT
>JASJDF010000300.1 GCA_030065715.1 Xenococcaceae cyanobacterium MO_188.B19
AAGACATTTTCAGCGACCAACTACGGGGTTCGGCAAATTCTAATGCCATCATCATGCCCAATCCACGTACTTCTTTGAGACATTCATAGTCTTTTGTTAAGGGTTTGAGTTCAGAAACAATGCTGGCTCCCATTCGAGCTGATTTTTCAATTAACTTTTCTGACTCCAGAACCTCTAAAGTTGCTAGTCCAACTGCCATTGCCAAATTATTTTTGCTAAATGTACTTCCATGAACAACTGCTCGGTCTATGCGGTTGAAGACTTTATCGAAAATCCACTGTCGGCAGGCGACTGCTCCTACTGGAACGAATCCTCCAGAGAGAGCTTTTGCCATACACAGAATATCTGGTTTTACTCCCCAATGTTCAACAGCCCACCATTTTCCTGTACGACCTAGACCAGTTTGCACTTCATCAGCAATAAAAATTGCACCATATTTATGACAAAGCTCCGCAGCACCAGGGAGATAATTTGCTTCTGGAATCCAGACTCCATGTCCTTGAATGGGTTCTGTGATAAAAGCAGCAACATCTTTGCTGGCAAGAGCCTTTTCTAAAGCAGCTAGATCTCCGAAAGGAACCTCAATAAAGTCGGGCAATAGGGGACCGAATCCTTCTCTGAAATAGGGATCGCCTGTTGCAGAAAGAGAACCTAAGCTTAGTCCGTGGTAACCACCCTGACAATAAACAATCTTGGAACGTCCTGTAGCATAACGGCTAAATTTAATGGCAGCTTCTACAGTTTCAGTTCCAGAATTAGCAAAGAAAATTCTTTCTAAGCCATCTGGTACAATCTCAACTAGTTTTTCTGCTAGTAAGCCTGAAAGCAAAGAGACATCGAGCTGCACTAGATTAGGTAAATCGGCACTTAATATCTCCTGGAGTACTTGAATAACTTGAGGGTGGTTGCGACCTAAAGCAAATACACCAAAACCACTGAGCAGATCTAGGTAGCGATTATCTTGATCATCAAATAAATAGGGTCCTTCAGCTTTGACATAGTTGCGATTAAAACCAATAGTCTTTAAAACATTGACCATCTGATTATTCAGGTGTTCTTCGTGTAGAGTAAAATTTTCAAGACTGCGCTGTTTTATTAGTTCACTAATTTTCATAATTTAGTTTTTGTCAAAGCTTTAATTAAAAGCTATCGAAACATAGCCTCTAATAATACTAACCCTAGTTGCTCTTTATGCGATAAGTTGGGAAGTCTAGTGTATCTTGTTGCCGATGAATTTAATTTCTTTTCTATTGCGTTCTTCCTGGCGTATGGTTGCGATCGCAATTTTTACGGGATTTCTCAGTGGTGGTAGTAGTGCTGCTCTGATTGCCGTCATTAGTCGAGCTGCCTCTCGTGCTCCTGGTTCCTATTTATCTACAACGGTTTGGGCTTTTGCGGGACTGGCAATAATTGCTTTAATTACTAGCATTATTGCTCAAATCATGCTGATTCGTCTCTCTCAGAATGCAGTATTGCAATTACGCATGAGTTTAAGTCGTCAGATTCTTGCTTCTGAGTTGAGTCACCTGGAAGAATTAGGCAATGCCAAACTTTTGGCAACCCTGACTGAAGATGTACAAGCGGTTGCTAATGGTGTGTATCAGATGCCTTTTCTGTTCATCAATCTAGCCATTGTTTTGGGCTGTATGATTTACATCACCTGGTTGTCCTGGTCGGTAATTCTGATGGTCATTGGTCTAGCAGTGGTGGCAATTGGCAGTTGTCAATGGATGTTAAACAGAGGCAAAAAAATGCTGGCACTGGCTCGTACTGATCAAGATATCTTGTTTAAGCATTTGGGTTCTATTACTCAAGGAATTAAAGAACTCAAGCTACACTATCGACGTAGACAGGGTTTTTTGGAAAATCAACTTCTATCCACTGTTAAGAAATTCCGCCGTCATAATGTTCTAGGTCTAACCTTTTTTGCTACAACTTCTAGTTGGGGTCAACTTATTTTCTTTTTTGCTCTGGGTTTTGTGATCTTTGCCCTCCCCAATTTCATGGCAATTACGCCTCAAACTCTTTCGGGCTATGTTTTAACTTTCACCTATTTGATTTTACCGATGGAAAATATCATCAGTAAACTACCCCTGTTTAGTAGAGCCAGCATTGCCTTAGAAAAAATTCAATCTCTGGGTTTATCTTTAGCTAGTCGGCAAGAATTAGCACAAGTTCCATCCCAGAATCAAGGGTCTTGGTCTTACCTAGAACTCAATAATGTAACTCATACTTACCGCACAGATGAACCAGAAAGCAACTTTATTCTGGGTCCAGTTGATCTCAAATTTGCTCCCCAAGAAATAGTTTTTATTGTAGGTGGTAATGGCAGCGGTAAATCTACTCTAGCAAAACTAATTACTGGACTCTATATTCCCGAAGCAGGGGATATTATTTTTGATGGAGAACCAATTACAGAAGAAAATCGGGAATGGTATCGTCAACATTTTTCCGTGGTTTTCTCAGACTTTTACTTGTTTGAAGATTTATTGGGATTAGAAGATAGCAATTTGGATATTCAAGCCCAAAAATATCTCAAATTATTGCAACTAGACCGTAAAGTCAAAGTGAAAGATGGTCAACTTTCGACTACGGCACTTTCCCAAGGACAGCGTAAACGATTAGCTTTACTCACCGCTTATTTGGAAGACAGACAAATTTATCTTTTTGATGAGTGGGCAGCTGATCAAGATCCTAGCTTTAAGGAAACCTTTTACTGCAAGCTATTGCCACAGCTACGAGATCGGGGGAAAACTGTAATAGTGATCAGTCATGATGACCACTACTTTCACATAGCAGATCGAATTATCAAACTGGACTATGGTCAAGTTGAATACGATAAACAGGAGTCCAAAATTAACTAATTCCCAAACCATAAATCACAATTAAACCCAGAATGCCTGCGCCAACCACATAATAAACCAGGGGTAGGAATACTCGAAGAATTAGTAATCCCTCACAACCAATTAAGCCAACGGTAGCAGAAGCAGCAACTACATTAGTGACACAAATCATATTGCCAGCAGCCCCACCCATGGCTTGTAACGCTACAACCACGGCACCAGAAATATCAATTTCTACTGCTACTCCGAATTGAAACAAAGAAAACATCATATTACTGACCGTAGCACTACCAGCAACAAAAGACCCCATAGCTCCAATAGTGGGAGCAAACAAGGGCCAACTTTGACCAGCTAAGTTAGATACTCCATCAGCTAGGGTTAGAGGCATACTGGCAAGACCAGATTCATTGAAGCCTGAGTTAATAAAGACCCTTGCCATTGGCACAACAGCAGCTAGAACTATTGCAGTTCCAGTCAAAGTTTGCACTGCATCTATAGTTGCTTGCTTTAAGGCATTAGTCTTTACCCGATGAACAAAATAAGTCACAATCACCACTAAGATAAAAACTGTTCCTGGTAAATAAAGGGGTTCAGAATTGATGGCAATCTCTGTTCCCAAAACCTTAAACCAATTAAATTTCAATCCTTTGAGTAATCCTTGAAATGGTAAAAATGTGATCCGTGATAGTACCAAAAATAATCCTACCAACACATAAGGAATCCAAGCTTTAAATAAGTTCATTCCCTGTACTGCATGATTAATGACTGGTTTAAAACTTCCCATCCAGCCATCTTCCCAGGCTTCTGTGGGTGGAAAGTCCCAAGTTTGTTTAGGGGTTAAAAATCTGCGTTGGGCTGCTAGGATTACAATTGCTAAACCGACTAATCCCCCAATTAAAGAGGGGAATTCTGCCCCCAGGAAAACAGCAGTGAGACTCGATGGAATGGTAAAAGCTAAACCTGCAAACAGAGCAAACTGCCATACAGCTAATCCCTCTTTCCAAGATTTACTCTCTCCAAAGTAGCGAGTTAAGCAAGCAACCATAAATAAAGGAATGAGAGTCCCCACGATACTATTTAAAACTCCTATCCTAATTACTATATGCTCAAAATACTCTGTAAAAGGAATGCCCAGTGCTGCAACATAATTATCTACTATGGGCGAGCCTTCTAATCCAGCATTGATCCCCAATAAAACTGGAATACCCACAGCCCCAAAAACAACGGCGGTACTATTGGCAATTAAAGCAATCATCACCGCAGCTAGAGCAGGAAAACCCAAGGCTACCAGCAGAGGACTACAAACAGCAGCAGGAGTCCCAAAACCAGAAGCCCCTTCCAAAAAACTGCCAAATAACCAGACAATAATTATGGCTTGAATACGCCTATCAGGAGATATACCTAACAGTCCCCGACGAATAGTTGCGATCGCGCCAGACTCTTTTAGGACATTTAGTAATAAAATTGCCCCAAAGACAATGTAAAGAATTTCTGCTGCCATAACCAAGCCTTCCAGGGTAGAAGCAGCTAATACATTCAAGGGAACTTGCCAAATCAATAATGCGATCGCTGATGTTACTAAATAAGCCACTGGCATTGCTTGTTTAGCTGGTCGTCTCGCAATTACTAGTAACAAAAACACCGTAATAATCGGTGCTAAAGCTAGTAAATAGTAAAGTAATAATTTCATCTAAATTTTGCAAATTATCGTAAAGTAAACAGATAAGATACTGATTTTAATAGTAGGATTACTTTCATACTTTCAATTAATCTCCTACGTTTTGGAGGTGAAAAAAAAGGTTTGCAACAAACAAAAATTAAGCAATTGCCCAAAAAAATAATATTGGCAATTGGAGTGATTGGGTTGATGAAGATCCTAGGTATACCTGGAGGCATTGTTCTAGCCCAATCACGCTCCCAATGCGAAGAATATGCCAGAGATTATGCTAAACGCAATTCTAGTAACCAGGGGACTACCCTAAGAGGAGCAGCCAGAGGAGCAGCGGGAGGAGCTTTAATCGGGGGAATCTTTGGTGATGCTGGAAAAGGTGCTGGTTTGGGAGCACTAGCAGGTACCCTCAGGGGAAGTTCTCGAAAATCCCAAGACTATCAACGTCTCTACAACATTGCCTACGATGATTGTAGAAGTGGTAGAGTTCGACTACGCTAATAATTTATTTCCTGTTCAATTAATAGAATTATCTTAGAAAAAATTACGATTATGAATCAATTGAAATGGATAGCAGTTCTGTCCACAGCTTTTCTATTCAATATTCCTTCTATTTCTGTTTATGGGCAAAATGGGACGAAGGAAGAGAATTCTTCAATGATCAATGCAGCAACCATCAGTTGTAGAAAGTTGCTCAAGCTAGAAGATAGTGATAAAGAAGCCACAATAGCTTATTTTCATGGTTTTATCAGTGGCAAAAAAAATGAGTTGATGGTCGATGTCGATAAATTAGGCGATATTTCGGAAAAGGTTGTTGATCGCTGTATTGACAGACCAAATGATTCTTTACTTAGCGTATTTGAACGATATCGTAGATAGCACCATAAAAACCAAATATAAACAAGAGTGAATCAAATACTTAATAACTCGCAGTACTCAAACCCCTGTAATCATGAAGAAGATTGAAAATCAGAGTTTAAGCTTAATTCAACTCAAGTTATTTAGTTTAAGCGGAGAGAGGGGGATTCGAACCCCCGTCAGGTTTGACCCTGAAATGGTTTTCGAGACCACCGCATTCAACCACTCTGCCATCTCTCCAATAAAACAGATGCTCCGTTATTCTACTCAAATTCTTGCCAAATTGATCGACAATTTTGAAAAAAATACTATTTTTTTAGATCTTCTGGTGATAAATAAGTTGATCTACTCAGTCAGTTTGCCTCATATTCTCGACTTTGAAAATGACTAGTAAACCCCATTTTGGGATTCCAAGTTACTGCACCTTCTTCGTCTATGATGTATGTTAAATCTAACTTTCGACGGGCTATTGTTGAATTTTTATCCTGAAATCTAGAACTCAGTGCGATCGCGACATCAGGCTTTAATTCATTAAGCCATTTTAATTCTGATTGATTACCAGACCAAACTATAACCAAAGACGGTATATCTAAATTATTCTCTTCAATATAATCTTCGATATAGGCTGAATTGTTTTTATTCAAATTATCAGCAATGAGCCAATTATGTTTATTAGTTTTTATAACTAAAATATTCCCCTGCTCTCCTATTACTATTTCTGATTGACCAAATGCGATCGCGCTAATTTCAGTCAAATCAGTTTTAATTACTTTATTCTCCAATAAAAGTCTTCTATTATTTTCATTGATTAAATCTTGTACAGGAATTTTTTCTTGTAAATAAGACCAGCTTTGACTCGAATTATATTTTCTCCCTAGAGCAATTCCATAGTGAATTTTATTTATTCCTTGAGAAGTCAAAAAAGGAATGATTGTATATTTTACACTATTAGAATTTTTTCCACTATTAATTAAAATTGTTTCACCTCGATCTTGAATTAAAATAATCGGCTCTTTATTTGTAGCTAAAACACTTATTTGAAACAAATTAAGATTACTATATGTAATAGGAATAATAATCATTGTAATGCTTGAAAATAGTAATATCCTCCATCTTTTGTTCCATTTTGAATTCAACCAAATCAAACAGATTGATCCGTAAATTATAATTACTACGAAAAAAGAGATTTTTCCTATAGAAATATTGCTGCCAGGCAAATTAGAAAAAAATTCAGTAACTTTAATCAAAAATAAACAAGGATAATATAAAACTGAAGCACATAAACTACCAATAGAAGGAGATATTAAGCTGATGAAAGAGCTAATCATGCCTCCTAAACTAATCAAAGTCACCAAAGGCATACTGACAATATTTACAAATATACTATAACTAACAACAGTATTAAAAGTAAAAATAATTAGTGGTAAAGTCCAAATCGAAGCAGCAATAGGAACAGAAATTGTAGTAGCCAATAAAGGTGGCATCCAATCCAATTTTTTTTCTAGTGCAGGCACTGAAACAATCAACCCCAAAGTTGCCAAGAAACTAAGCTGTAAACCTAGATTCCAAATCCATAAAGGGTTAACTAGTAAAATAACTATTAGTGATAAAAATAAAGAACCTAGTGGTTTGACTTTTCCTCCAATACAAAGAGCAATTAAAACCCCACTCCCCATCAATATCGCTCGAATAACTGATGGAGAAAACCCTGTTAGAAAGCTATATAAAAGTAAACAACTTAATCCAATCCATAACTTTATTTTAGGTTGAAAAGAGCTAGTGAGTCTTAAAACCATTCCCAATAATAAAGAAACATGAAATCCTGAAGCAGCTAGAATATGAGCCAA
>JASJDF010000301.1 GCA_030065715.1 Xenococcaceae cyanobacterium MO_188.B19
GTTGGTACAGAAGCAGCCAAAATTGCCATTGGGATGGGTGCAAGGGTTCAAATTATTGATATCAATGTGGAACGTCTGCGCTATCTAGAGAATTTATTTGGTTCAAGGGTAGAGTTACTTTATAGTAGTCCCGCAACTATAGCAAGGGTTGTACCTGAGGCAGATTTACTTATTGGTGCAGTGTTGATAGTCGGAAAAAAAGCCCCTATCCTAGTACCTCGTAATTTAGTAGCCCAAATGCACCCTGGTTCGGTAATTGTAGATGTGGCAGTAGATCAAGGTGGTTGTATTGAAACCCTCCATCCCACTTCCCATAGTGAACCCACATACATAGAAGAAGGGGTAGTTCATTTTGGAATTCCTAATATGCCTGGTGCTGTACCGTGGACAGCAACTCAAGCTCTAAATAACAGTACTTTGTCCTATGTTATGCAACTAGCCAATTATGGCTTATCAGCATTAGAAAAAGATTCCGCTTTAAATAAAGGATTAAATATCAAAGAAGGCAAAATTATTCATCCCGCCGTAAAAGATATATTTAACAGTTCGGAATTCGGAATTCAGAGTTCGTAGTTCATACTTCGTTCCTTATGCGCTGGCTTCGCTCTACCTGAAAGGTCAGCTCTACCCGAAGGGGCAGCTGTATCCTTATCCGAAGGTGTTCTAAAGGATAACGCGACCCATATACCCTTTAGGGTTAGGGCGTTCCTCGTTCCTCGTTCCTCCTTCCTCATTAAGCAGCAGTGGTTAAACATTCCGCATTAAGAACATCTTGATAATAGCCTTGCAAGTGTTTCGTCGCAGCAGCCCAACCCCATTTTTCTGCTTCTTTGCGGGCATTAGTTCTTAATGTTTCTCTTTCTGCTGTAGCTTCTAATAATCGCTTAGTTGCCGTAATTGCCCCATCGGGATCGTCAACTTCAAATAAGTAGCCATTTTCTCCATCAGTAACAATATCAGGGATACCACCAGAATTAGCTGCTACTACAGGACAACCTGCTGCCATTGCTTCTAATAGTACTAGTCCCAAAGTCTCAGTGCGAGAGGGAAATACAAAAGCATCCGCCGAAGCAAAAGCAGATGCCAATTCTAAACCTTCTAGATATCCCACAAAATTGGTGTTTGTCCCAGCAAAATGGCTTTCTAAAGCTTCCCTATTCGGTCCATCCCCCACAATAGCGAGACGGGCTTCTGGGATAGCTTCTAACACGGGTTTTATTTGATCTATTTGTTTTTCTGCGGACACCCGACCTACGTATAGTAGTAAAGGACTATCGGGATTGCCTTGGGATAAACGCGATCGCATTTCTTGAGAAGCTAGATGGGGTTGAAACATCTCCGTATCTACCCCTCTTTGCCACAAATCCACCCTTTCAATACCGTGGTCTACCAGTTCCTCTACCATAGCCGTTGAGGTGCAGAGATTTAATTTGGCTTGGTTGTGAGTAGCTTTGAGAAATTCCCAGACTACTCCTTCTAATGCTCCTAAACCGTAATGCTGGGCATACTGGGGTAAGTGGGTGTGATAGGAAGCTAATAGGGGTATCTTCATCGTTTTCGCGTAGTAAATGCCTCCCAATCCCAAGATGGCAGGATTTACCACATGAATTAAATCAGGCTTAAATTTTTCAATAACTTCTTTGGTTCCTATAGGGGGAAAAGCTAATTTTAATTCAGGATACAGAGGTAAGGGCAAACCAGGAATTCCATGTACCTTGGCTCCTTTATATTCCGTTAAACCACCATCAGGAGCTAGTACTAAAACGCGATCGCCGTTTCTTTGAAGATGGTCTATTGTATGGCGTAAGCGAGTTACAATCCCATCTACTTTCGGTAAAAAAGTCTCTGTAAATAAAGCAATACGCATAAGAAATTAAGAAAACTAAATATAAGTATACAACTACCGAATTTATCATCAAATTATACAAAAATTCGATCCGCTTTGAGAAAGGAGTAAGGAGTAACGAGTAACAAGTAACAAGTAACGAGTAAGGAGTAACAAGTAACGAGTAAGGAGTAAGGAGTAAGGAGTAACAAGTAACGAGTAAGGAGTAAGGAGTAAGGAGTAACGAGTAACAAGTAAGGAGTAACAAGTAACAAGTAACAAGTAAGGAGTAAGGAGTAACGAGTAAGGAGTAACAAGTAAGGAGTAATGATTATTTATCTTTGAGCTTTTTAATAGTACTAATTAGTATCCGAATTATTCTATTTATTTCATCAATCATCAAGCTAAATTTCTTTTCTGATATAATTTCTGATTGAATCATTATATCAATCCAATAGCGTGTTTCACTAGCTTCTTTTAAAGCTATAGAATATTTAGATATAAAGTCAGCTTTCGATTGGGAAAACTCTGCTTCTGCAAGGTTTGCGCCAATGCTAGTACTCGCTCTGAGAAATTGTTTTGCTAATACTCTACCTGCATCATTAAAGTGCCTCTTGTTTGATTCTGTGTAGGCTTTAATAGCTCTAATAGCAAATAGTTTACTTCTATTTTGTATTGAAATGTTACTATTATTCATAATGAAAAATTGATCGCAGTAACTCGATTTTATCATCAACAAGTAGCACCTCAATTCCCCTTCCCCGCTACTCGTTACTCGTTACCCGCTACCCGCTACCCATTAATCGTTACTCGTTACTCGTTACTCATTACTCATTCCTCGTTCGCCTGTAGTTAGAAAAGCAAAAAACTACTCAATTTACCTGATTATTATAAATAAATATCAAAAATAGCCCAAATACGCATAAAACCTTAAGGCTTAACCTAAGTATTTATTGAAAACATTATAATTGTGCAGATTAACTCAATTTAACTCGATGAGCGAACAAAA
Organism: Xenococcaceae cyanobacterium MO_188.B19; assembly: GCA_030065715.1. Taxonomy (GTDB): domain Bacteria; phylum Cyanobacteriota; class Cyanobacteriia; order Cyanobacteriales; family Xenococcaceae; genus JASJCP01. Next base: position 2,835 of record JASJDF010000301.1, read on the forward strand.
AGTTTTGACTGATGCCTTGGCAAAATCTGATATTGCATCTACCATGAGAACCACCTTACAACAGTATGGGATTCCTGCTACTGAGCCTATGACTGTTAGTTTGAAAGTTGGAGAAAAAGAAGTTACAACTACCAAGCTTGCTGGATTGTCCAGTGCTGTAGAAACAACAAGTTCTGATAAAAGCATCGAAACAGCCGTCAAAGAAGTCTTCAGTCAAGTTGATGAAATAGATGGCTTGATGGAGAAAATGGAAACAAAAAATGGTAGAACTCCCGTGACAGTTACTTTCAAACACGGTGAGAATTTGGATAATGAAGTTGTATTAGCTATAGACTGGTGTTGTCCCTGTCCTAATAACCCTGGCAAACCATGTTGCTGGTGCTAATTTTTCAACTATGTTTAATTAATAGTCATAGTTAGCTGACTTGGTTTATAGAGTGGTTGCGACCACTCTATTGTATTATTTGAGGGTATGGTAAGGGTAAATGGTAATCCCTAACAAGATTCAAGATTTATTTAACCGTAGGGTGGGCATTGCACTAAAGTACTTCCTTCGGTCGCCCACCCTACAAGGTATTTTTAATTTCTTCAGAGCAATGCAACGATCCAAATCTTTGCCCTATCTTCTCCCTATAACAATTGCTTTTTGTCCCATTGTTACAGCCAGCAATACCCAAGCTCAAATAATTCCAGACAATACCCTAGGCAACGAAAGCTCTCAAGTCAATTCCCCAGACTCCAATACCCAACAAATTGATGGTGGGGCGATTCGGGGTGACAATTTATTTCACAGCTTCCAGGAATTTAATGTCAACGAAGGCAACACCGTTAACTTTAGCAATCCCCAAGGAATTAACCATATATTCAGTCGGGTAACAGGCAACAATCCCTCCAACATTCTCGGTACCTTGAGTGTAATAGGCAATGCGGATCTATTTTTCCTGAATCCTAATGGTATTATCTTCGGTTCCAATGCCAGCCTTAATATAAATGGTTCGTTTTTAGCTACTTCTGCCAGCACTATTCATTTTGCCGATGGCAATCAGTTTACTACTACCAATGTTACCGATAAACCTCTATTAACTATTGCCAGACCTATAGGTTTGACATTTGAAGAACCACCAGGAGCAATTGTGAATCGCTCAGTTGCCCTTAATTCCCAAGGATTTTCTGAAGGTTTAACTGTTAATTCTGGTAAGACTCTGGCTTTAGTCGGGGGCGATATTTTATTTGAAGCAGGATTTGTTAATGCTTTTGGTGGAAGAATCGAGTTAGCCAGTGCAGCAGTTGATGATTTTATCGGTCTTTCCCAGATAAATGACCAGTGGATCTTAGATTATAAGGGTTTAAAACAAGGAAAAACTATTCGCTTAACTAATGGATTAAATCCAAATTTTAACAACTTTCTAAGTGATTCTTTTATTTTTGCTGTTAGCGAAAATGGTGACCTAGCAGATATTACAATATCTGGTAAAGACATCATACTTGATGATGTTCAAATTACTATGTTGTCTTTTGATGATACATCCACTGGCAATTTAGTTGTTAACGCTTTGGATACCATCGAATTAAGAAACAATCGATTTAATGAAAATGAGCAATTTCCTCTCAGGAGTATTTTAGGGATTGTAGCTATTAACGAAATCGATAATAAAGGAGAAGTGATTATCGACACCAAAAACCTAATTATAGATCGAGGAGGCGCGATTAATGTCAGTGCTGGTATCTCCAAAAATACTGAAACTGGAGAAATTTTAGGTTTTTTGCAGGGAGGTAATATCAAAATCAATGCTTCAGAATTAGTAGAAGTCAAAAATGGTGGAGCCATTCAAACCACTAGTGCAACTTTTAATAATGCTGGCAATACAAACATCACATCTCCCAAAATAATTGTTAGCAATGGAGGTAAAATTACCGCAGAAGCTACATCCACAACAATATCTGGAACAGAACAAATCATCACAGGAACAGGAGACGGTGGAACAGTTACCCTGGTATCCGACTCAATCGAAGTAATTGATGGGGGTATTATTTCCAGTAGTACCATTGATGAAGGCAACGCAGGAAGTATCAACATCACCACCCAAGATTTAACCCTAAGAAATGGTGGAAATATTACTGTAGAAAGTAGAGGAACAGGAAAAGCTGGGGGGATTAATCTTCAAGCTCAATCCTTATTTCTAGATAATAATAGTTACCTAGCTGCTGCTACAACCCAAAGTGATGGGGGCAATATTGATTTAGTAGTAAAAGATAACATTACTCTGGAAAATCAAAGTAATATATCCGCTTCTGTGGGAGGAGATGGTAATGGAGGAAACATCACCATCGATACCGATTTTTTAATTGCTAATCCCCAAGAAAACACCGATATTACTGCTAACGCGGAACGGGGTAATGGAGGTAGTATTTCTATTACAGCCTTAGAAATTATTGGGATTCAATTTCGAGAACAACTAACAGAATTCAGCGACATTACAGTTACTTCAGAATTTGGTTTAAATGGAACAGTAGAAATTAATAATTTAGATGCCAGCATCATTCAAGGGTTAGTAGATTCCCTGCCTGATATTCTAGATACTAACAATATATTTGAAAATAATTATTGCAAAATAACCAGAGGTGATAAATATGTTGTAACTGGAAGAGGTGGTCTTCCTCTAACTCCTGAAAGGGATATCGCACCACAATATATCTGGGAAGATTGGCGAATAAGTAACCAAGATAACTTGAATAATAATACTGCTATTTCTAATAACAAAACCTCTATTGCAGCTGCTACAAATCGAGACGAATCTAGGAAACTAAATCCCATTCAAGGATGGTCAGTCGATCAAAAAGGTCGAATTGTACTCACAGCAAATCCCATCATGGTAACTCCCCATGCTGCAATGAATCATAATCTTGGTTGTAGTTGAAATGGCTAGTTGTTAGTTATTCATTACTTTTGAGAATTGGTATAATCTGAGTCTATTGCCCTAATATTCAGCTTTTCTTTGATACTGAACCAAACTGTTCTTAGTTTCCAGAATTTGCTACTCTCCATAGCTAGAACCAAAGTCTTCAATTGATCGATTTGTTGTTGAGCTATGTGTAGTTGTTGTTGGGATTGGTTTAATTTATCTTCAGTTTCTTGTAGTTTTTCTTTCAATTGGGTTTCTAATTCTTGCTTTTCTGTTTCTGCTTTATTTTTGGCTTTTAGGGCTTGTTTTATATCATGCCAATCTTGCAAAAACCAAGATTCGTAACTTAATTCTATAGGAGGATTTTGTAATTTTAATGAAATAGCGGTATCTACTTGTTGCTGAAGTTTATGATATAAATCAACAACATTAGGAAATAGTTTAGTAATCAAGGCTTGACGATAGTAAATATTACTATCAACTTTAAATAAAGATGGTTCATAAAGAGATTTTGGAGAAGATAATTCTAATTGAAATTTTTGGTTGACTAAGTTGATAATAATATTAGGATTATTAATAACACTCTTAATATCTAATAGTAAACATCGATCTTGATGGCATTGATAAAAATCTAAAATCGCTCTATTATAAATGCTCCACTGTTCCACAGCAAAGTTAGGATTAGTATCAAAAATAATATCTCCACGGCGAAATAAAGAATCTATAACTTCCCAGGGGGAACGAAAAAGAAAAATAAACTTTGCTTCAGGAATTAACTTTAACCAAAAATCTAAAAATAAAGTAGTTCTAGGATCTTTCCACCCCCAAATTGATTTATTTTTTCTAGCCAAAATTAAATTCTGAGCAGTAGCTAAATACTGTCCTTGGACTTCAACTGATTTTTCTTTTGTCCATCCTTCCGAGGCAATTCCTTGGGAACTGAGTATAGCTTGGTGCAGTTCAACAAAATCCCAATCTTCAAAAAATCCTTTAGGATTCCATTCGGTAGCTCCCATTAAGCGATCGCCGATATCAACTCCCGCATTTTGTAATAAAGAGCTAGTTAAAGAAGTTCCCGAACGGTGCATTCCTGTAATTATTAGACACTGACTACTTTGGCTGTTTTCCATTGGTAATAGTTAATTATTAACTGAGTTTTTTGAAAATATTTTTTAATGGAGTTCTAATTATATTAGATAACCAAAAAGATTTTTTAAGAGATTTTTTGAGTTTATAAATAGCTATCCCTAATATTTTTGCTAATAGTAAATTAAATTTATATTTACCTCCTTTATCAGCCAGTTTATCAGCTAGAGGAGTAATAAAATAGTCATCAATATTATATTGTGGAGCATGATGACTATTTTATTACTCCTCTAGCTGATAAACTGGCTGATAAAGGAGGTAAATATAAATTTAATTTACTATTAGCAAAAATATTAGGGATAGCTATTTATAAACTCAAAAA
>JASJDF010000302.1 GCA_030065715.1 Xenococcaceae cyanobacterium MO_188.B19
GCAAAATACTCACAGAATTAGATTATTCGGGACTAGCAGATATGGGTTGGGAAATTGATTCAAACGCTTTAAATATCCAACCTGTTCCTTTTGAATTTTCTCCAGGTTTAGGTATTTTACTGATGTGTGGACTATTTGGGCTCTTCAAAGCTCATAATATTTGGAAAAACCGCACATTAAAAAGCTAATCTATGAAAAATGAGTAAAAGCACCATACCATATTTCTCATTCCTTAAAAGACAAAGGGCTAATTAATTCTCTCTAGTCAGAATAAAATAGCCCTGTATAAGATTAATAACCATTAGCAACAGTAAGTACATTAGACAACTAATTACGATAAAGTTCTAAAAAGCTACCTTGTTTTACGAACTTGTATTTTTTAGCTCCATCACAAGTTTCAAATCGATTTTGATATCTTTTCAAAGAGTAATTTTTGTAGCTGGCTCTACCAGGGCGCAAATCGTAATCAAAACTAATAGTAAAGTTAGGAGAAGATTTACTACCATTCGGATATCTCCAAGAATGCCATCTAGACTTTCCAGCCCGAACAGTTCTGGAAGCATAAGAATCAGAACCCCATTTGAATTTATATCGTATGTCCATATTAGTTTTATTTTGCAGACATACTACTCCAAAATGATTGCCATTAGCTAAAGCTTGAGGAGTAAATAAAAGTGGAACAGTGGTACAAAGGGCAGCAATTGTGGTTGTTAGCAATTTCATGATTAGTATTTTTTCTTTAGTTTTCTACTGTCCATTTTTATGTCTGATACAATTTATGTTATGCAGTTTTTTCCGAAGTAAGGATAATTTACTAATTACCCTTACTAATACTCAATTGGGTTGAACATCTTTATTCGGTTACTACAGTAGTACCGATGTTAGATTCTTGCCAAAGTTGATAGAGGAAGAACTCAGTGCGATCGCATAAAGTACAAATAAATACCCCTTCTTCACTATCTTCTTGAGCTGCAACCCAAGTACCTTGTAGACATACTTCTAAAAAACCATCCTCATTAGAAATCAACTCCATAGTTTCTCTATGACCAGTTTTTAAGGTTTTAAGTTGATCGAAATAAGGTAAGTCTTCGGGTAACAAGAAAGAAGCAGTACTAGGCTCTACATAAATGCTAGTAGCAGCACGCAGGCATAATAAAACTCTTTTAGCGATCCAGTTTTCGGGACTATCGTTTAACTGTTCTAAGTAAAAGCCGTTTTCGGTATAAGTAATTTTTAACATTCTCTTGCTCACAAATTTAAATTAGTCAGATTACTCTGGATTCAGATTTACCTTTTGTTGCTGCCAAAATAGATCGGCAAAAGCAACGGCTGGGTGTATGGGGGCTTTGGGTTTATTTGCCAGAGTCATACCAGCTTCAGTAGGGGTTTTATTTCCTTTACGACTGTTACAAGCGACACAAGCAATTACAACGTTATTCCAACTGTGTTTTCCTCCTTTTGAGCGAGGGATAATATGGTCTATAGTTAAATCTTTCCTATTTCCAGAGTATTGGCATTGATTTGCGTCACGTCTGAGCAAATTTTTTCGAGAAAAATTAATCCCTATTTATTCCCGATTCTGCTCTAAATTCAAAACTAACTCCAAACAAAATAGAACTCGAAAACCATGCGTGATGTAATTTTCCATGCTTTTAATTGGCAGTATCGAGAATTAATTGATGCTGTCGAAAATATCCGAAATGCTGGTTATGGCGCGATTCTAATTCCTCCACCCCTGTACTCCAATCCCGACAATGACCAATGGTGGCAACGTTATCAACCAAAAGACTACCGAGTTCTTTTTTCTCATCTAGGAGGAAAACCAGAACTACTGGAATTGATTGAAAAATGTCATGGGACTAATCCCAAGCTCCGAGTGTATGCAGATCTAGTCATCAATCACATGGCTAATGAAGCACGGTCAGATCGCTTGAATTTTCCAGGAGAAGCTGAACTCCAAAAATATCGAGAGCAACCAGAACTCTATGAAAAAAATCGTTTATACGGGGATTTAAGCCAAGGGTTATTCTCAGCTTTTGATTTTAATCAAGGGGGCAATATTAGCGATTGGTCAAATCGTTATGAGGTACAGTTTCAAGATTTGTCAGGATTACCAGATTTAAAAGATTCCCCTTGGGTCTTATTACAACAACGAAAAATGATTATTGCCTTGGCAGAGATGGGTTTTGATGGTTTTCGTATTGATGCTATCAAACATCTTACAGAAAGGATGATTGATAATTTTGCCGATCAGGATGAAATCGCTGATAAGTATTTATTTGGTGAAGTTTTGACAGGTAGCGATCGCGATGAAGATATTTTTATTGACCCGTTTCTGAGGGAAACTTGGATCTCTGCCTATGACTTTCCCCTGTTCCAAACCATTAGGGAAGCATTTAGTTTTGGTGGCTCCCTAAGAAGACTAGCCCGTCCCGAATCTGAGGGCAATGCCCTACCTTGGTATCGAGCAGTAACTTTTGTGGTCAATCATGATGTTCCCTATAACGAAGGTTTTCGTAGTTGGTTATTAGATCGACAGGATGAGCATTTGGCTTATACTTATATTCTGGGAAAAGATGGCGGTGTGCCTCTAATTTTCTCTGACCACAACGAATCAGTAGGACAGCATCCTGAAGATAGAGATCGTTGGACTAATATTCTCAAACGACCAGACCTCTTGAAGATGATTGAGTTTCATAATGCTGTTCACGGACAATCGATGACAATCTTATATGAAACTAACACCATATTAATTTTTCGTCGCGGAGATTCAGGAATTGTTGCGATTAATAAAGGTGGAACAGAGGATTGGGTTAAATTAAGTACTTGGGGCTTGAAAAATCCTGGAACCTATACTGATCTGATCCATGAACATCACATGCAACTTTCGGGAGAGAATTTTACTTTGTATATTCCTCCTAGAACGGCTCAAATGTGGTTGACAGATTAAGACAATTAGGGTTTGCTGAAAAAGTCTTTGCTAAAATTTAGATAAAGTAAGGTGATTTCTGAGAAAGGTTATACCAATTTTAAACAATACAGATAAAAGACCAAGCTCAATTTATTGATCCATTCTTGTATGGAAATCACCTAGGCTTTCGATTACTAACCTTCCAAGTTCTGTACTTAAATAATAAAAGACCCAAATTTCTGCTAATTCTACAATGCAATTAACCAGTTCTGTTTTTGACCCCGATCAATTAATTCCTTCTAAATACACTTGCGATGGAGAAAACATTTCTCCCCCCTTGAATTGGGATGAACCCCCAAAAGCTACACGAAGTTTCACTTTAATTTGTGACGATCCAGATGCCCCAGGTAAAACTTGGGTTCATTGGATTGTCTATAATTTACCTTCCTCTATTCGTTCTTTACCTGAAAATGCTGCTTCTACTGCCACTCCTCTTTCTGATAGTCTTCAAGGTAGAAATGATTTCAAACAAATGAAGTATGGTGGTCCTTGTCCTCCTAGTGGGACTCACCGTTACTTTTTTAAACTCTATGCCTTGGATACCAACTTAAAGTTGGAATCGGGTGCAACCAAAGCTCAAGTAGAAGCAACAATGTCAGAGCATATTCTGGCTCAAGCCCAATTAATTGGACTTTATAAGCGAAGAAACTAGAAACTAATCTATTCTGCTTCTTTTTTCTGTTGTTTAATCCTTTGTATCTCTTCTTGTAGTTCTTGGATTTGTCTTTGTAAATTGTTCACTTCTGCCTGATTATCTTCAACCTCCACATTCACTGACCCTGTTTGATCAACCCGTAGATAATTTCCTTGTTTTATTTCTTGATATTCTGTTGATTCTGCCCATTCTTCTAAGTAGCTTAAACGCTCCACGGCAAAGGGATGAGTCAGAAAATTTCCATTCCCACCGTTGTAGATCAGAAACTTATATATCTGATTCAAGGTATCTCGATCTAATTCTTGATAATTTCGAGCTTGTTGTCGAAATTCGACCAAACTACATTCGTGACTATATCTTTTACTTCCCCCAGCGAGTTTCATCATAGTTGTCATCACTGTCTCTAAATCATCTAGTACTAGCAAGGCTGCTCGATCTGCTGAAAGTTCAGCTTTACGTCGCCACTCATAAAAAGCCAGAATCACCCCACTACTGATTAAATTGCCCAAGCCCAAAGTCAACTCTCCTAACATTGAGGCAGCCCCCATTGCCCAAATTGCCATCTGGATTAAAGTGCTATGACCGCATTTTATATGACCTAATTCATGAGCTAAAATGGCTCTAATTTCCTCCTCTTCCATTAATTCCAGTATTTCTGTATTAATAACAATATAGGGTTGCTCTTTTCCTAAAGCATGACTATTGGCTACTGGATTTTGGGCTACATATAACTTGGGTTCAGGATAGATGTCTAAATCTCTTACTGATTCGCGAAATATCCCGTAAAGAGTTGAATATTGTCTCACCCCAGCTTGAAGACAATTACCCTGCCAATAAATATTCTGGGGTCGTTCATAAAAGTATTCCACGAAAGAGTTAGCTAATAATTCAAAGCCTGGAACACTTCGTAATGTTTGTTCTGCTTGACGATCTAAAGGATGTCTAAAAGCTTCACTAGATATTCCTGAATATGTGGGCATAAAATTAATTTACTTTGTTGCTTCAAGAGTTAAAAGGAACTGGGTAAGTGGGCTGGTAGCATTACATAAACCCCATGTTCTGGGGACAGGGTTGGACGAACCCACTGTTGTGATTTCGATGAAATAGCAGGAGTTGAATTGTTCAAGGTCTTAGTCTGCTTTTAAATATCTTAAGAAATTGAGTTTATTTAGCAATCTCATTTTAAAATCAGCAATTAACTCGACAAGATATTGCATAACTTTAATATTATATTTTTGACGTAGGTTAGATAGAGGCAGATCCCAATACTCAGCAAAATTATAAGTATGCCATTTATGATTCATTTTTAAAGCTAGTAAAATCGCTTGGCAACAAGGAATAAAACATTTCACTGTCCATTGCAACCATTCTAAAGGAGTACTGGTTGTAATAATGTCTTTAATTCTTTGGGAGAATTCCTCATCACTAAAAATTTCTTTCGTTACCCGCCAAGAGTCCCAAAAGTCCTGACCAGGATAAGTTGCCCAAAATTGCCAAGTATCAAGAATCACTTCAGACTCAGCAGAAATATCCATGCCCGTAATTACATGAACTACATCGTGTCCCATAAAGGCTTTAGCAATAATCCGATCATCCTTTTCCTCGAATCGATCCAGATTAGGAAAAGCAGCATAATATTCTTCTAATCCTTCTCGAAGAGTTTGTTGACTATCTTGATCTTGATAATTCAGCATTTAACTTTCTCCCAACTCGTTAATGCCTTTATTATCAACAAGTTGGGCAATTGATTCTTATAGATTTCTGAGATTTTTTATAAGTTTTTGATTATTTTTGTAATTGCATCTCTTTAGGGGTGATTCCAATCAAGCGTTTAAAATGGTAATTAAGATGGGCTTGATTGGCAAAACCCACTTCATAAGCAACTTCAGCTATGGTTAACTTTCTTTGTTTGAGTAGTTCTCTAGCCCGTTTAACTCGACAGCGAATTAGATATTGATGGGGTGAAAAACCTGTAGATTGTTTAAATAAACGAGAAAAATAACTAGGACTCATATTAATTACCTGTCCTAATTCTGTTAATCCGATAGATTGCTCTAAATGTTCATTAATATATTCAATAACTTGCTCTAGTTTATATGGTGGTAAACCATGACTATAGTTTTTAATCTGAGGCTTACTGGTAGCATAATTTTGTAGCAGATGAACCGATAGTAAGTTAGCAATTGCATCAGCATACAGACGACTTGCTAAACCACCAGATTCCACTTCTGCTTTTAGTTTCAATCCTAGCTGATAAACTAATGGATCGCTGTGTGCGAAATGAGGTATGACTTCTTGATTATCTGGATCAACTGTTTCGTAAAGAGTGCGATTAAATATCTTAGTTTCAATTCCTAACATAATCCAAGAACCTGGAGTTTCCCATTCTACCTGATGGCTAACATTAGCAGGAATAATTACCACATCTCCTACCTTGATATTTTCCTGTTGAATTTTGCCAGCTAAATTACGTTGAGAGATAACTTGTTCAGGAGTTTCAGTAAAAATAAGAATACAGGGATAAGGAGTAACTACTGTTTGAGTTGCCCCTGGAGTATGGTAATGATCATAGGCTAGATAAACCCCATCCCAATCCATATTTTTACTAGTAAGTAAAGGAAATTGTGGTAAAGCCTGTTTCATCGCTGCTAATGCTATTTTGCGATCGCCAGAAAAATCTATTAAAATGGGTTTTTCGTCCAACATAGCTTAACTGTCGCTGATTTAACTAATAGTCATCATTATGACTAGTAGAACTCTTGATTCAAGATTTCTGCATCATACACGGTTTTTTACCATCGGATTTCGCAATAATAGCTTATTTCAGTTATTACCAATTTCGGTTATGCCACTAATTTTCTCGGTCTGATTCATATAGCTTTCACTGAGATGAGGGAAATTTTGTGCTGTAGTAAATTCAGGTAGTATTTCATCGCTAAAAGCCTCTGCTGCTTTAGAACAATAACGATTAGGATTAATAATTACCGATAGGGTACGTTGAACAATTACATTGTTAATTTTTGCTCGATGTAATATGCCCATTTCTAACTCTTTTTCAATGGCTGTAGTAGAAACAAAAGCTGCTCCCAATCCAGATTGCACAGCGTTTTTAATTGCTTCAATAGAATTTAATTCCATCTCCACTTTGAGCCTTTTAGGATCGATTTCGTAGCGCACTAAAACCTTATCGATGACCTTACGAATAGTTGATTGAGAATCGAGAGTAATAAACTTGAGCTTATATAAATCTTCCTTTTGGATCGTTTCCACTTGGGACAAAGCATGGCTCATAGGTAGAATCAAAGCTAGTTCATCTTCTGCATAGGGAATAATCTTTAAAGTGTCTTGTAATTCCCCTGGTACTTCTCCACCAATAATTGCTAAATCAACTTGTCCATTAGCTACTCCCCAGGATGTCCTCCGAGTAGAATGGACTTGTAATTGTACGGAAACATCAGGATATTTTTGCCGAAACAAACCAATCATCCGAGGGAGCAAATAAGTCCCTGTGGTTTGCGATGCACCTATGATCAGGGTGCCTCCTTGGAGATTTTGTAAATCTTCAATTGCACG
>JASJDF010000303.1 GCA_030065715.1 Xenococcaceae cyanobacterium MO_188.B19
TCTTCTCCAGTAATGACATAATTTTCAGCAGCAGCGATTACTTCATCGTAATTTAGTCCTTTTTCGTCCATAGCTTGTTTCAAATAGCCTTCATCAACCCATCCTGCTACCTCTTCTGGATCGACTTCTCTTTCTACCTTGCCTAATTGGGTGAGGGTGGTAATACTATTTTTGAGTGCCTCTAGATGAACTTGGCGAATTGTGGGGTCAAGGGGTTGTAAACCAGAAGGACCCAGAAACATATAAACCACTTCCTTTTCGATGCCAGACCATTCTTCAATTTTGGCAGAAATAGCTTCGGGATTATCTCGGAAAGTTTGATTAGCTTCCAACATTGCTTTGAGATAAGCCACTACTAACTCAGGATACTCTTGAGCAAAATCCGATCGCACTACAATACCATGTAGGGTAGGTACTCCTGTTTGTGCGCCATCAAAAATCTTTTTCGCAAAACCTCGGAAGGGAAATAACTCCCCAAAAGGAACAAAATCAGCATGAGCATCGATCTGACCAGTACGAAGGCTAGTACCTCCCACTTCTGGAGCTTGAGAGATTAACTCTACATCTTTATCAGGATCAATACCCTGATCTTTAAGAGCTTTCAATACCATACCGTGAGCAGCGGAGCCAAAAGGAACAGAAACCGATTTACCTTTAAGCTCCGCTAAGGAAGTGACATCACTATCTTTAGGTACAACTACCGCATTACCTGCACCGTTGGGACTATAAGCTAATGTACCAATATATATAGATTCTACATCTCCCCCTACTTCCCGAAATTTAATTAAATTAATCGCTGCGGGAAAGTCGCCCATCAAACCAATATCAATTTGATCTGCCAACATTTTATTAGTAATGGGGGGTCCCGATGTATAGCTAGACCACTGAATGTCATAATCAACATTGGCATATTTACCAGTATTGGGTAAGTGTTTTTCTAATAATTCTAGTTCTCTTACTGTTGCTCCACCTACCGCAGTATTAATTACTTGATCCTGTGTACCAATAGAAATACGAATAGTTTTCTTAGAACCTTTCTCTGCTTGTGCGGAGGGACTACTACCTGCACATCCATTAGCTAAAATTGTCATACCGAAAAACAGAAAGGTGATAACTACTTTTCTTGTCCAAGAAGAATACCTTATGGCAATCATAGCTCTTGCTTCCAATTGTTTTTATTGCCATCATTTAATAGTTATCAGCTGGGATGATTTGTAATTAAAGATACATAAGGTTATGACGAGTAATAAAAGTTTTGATTGAATCAATATATATTTTTTATTAGTTGTTTAGTTTAAAAATTAGTTTTTATTAGTTTGTCTTTTACTGATAAATTAGTTACAAAATAATAATTCTTAACTGTTACTGAGTTGATGTATTGATCTAATTAATTACCAAATGTAGATTGTTCTTTTAACCACAAGGCGATCAATTCCTGAGTTTCCCTATTCATAGTCATATGCGAAGCGGTATCCTTTAGGATTTAGATCGATTTAATAATGTTAAATCTTAGATATTTTCATCACAAAAAAACCTCGACATAGTATGTCAAGGTTTAGGAAGAGAAATCTTAGGTTAAGAAGATTGATTTAATAACCGTTAGCTAATAATACAAGAAACAAAAATTAATGCTGTAACAAAGAATGCTGCTGCTGCGCCTTGTTGTAGATAGCGTTTTTGTTCGTAGAGTGTAGGGGATTGTTGATAAGTGATTTCTGGTTCAACAGCATAATTGTTGAGAGTTCCGTTATCTAATTGGGTAGTGTACATGGTTAGGTTTCCTAAATGTGCTTTGTGTGTTTGATTCTTGTATTACTCAATGCAACAACGGTATTTAATTTCGTAAATATTTGTTGACAAAAAAAAGCTTATACTATCCATAATATGAATTAATGAATTAATACTATTCACCCTATTAATAAGCTGAAGTCGGAAAGCTTATAGTTCTTCTACGGGACGAACGATCGCGGTATCATTATTTTTTTGAGGGGTAAAGATAGCATCAATGGCTTTTTGTAATGTTTCTGCCATAATTATCTTATTTTCATAAACCAGAATGACTCTGGCTAGGGTGGGTAAACTATTTTTTTCGGCTTCAATATAAAGGGGTTCTACATAAAGCAAAGATTCTTCAATGGGAATGACTAAGAGGTTTCCTTGGATAACTCTCGAACCTTCTCGATTCCACAGTGTTATTTGTTGGGAAATTACGGGGTCTTGATTAATTAAAGCCTCAATTTGATTAGGTCCATAAACCAGCTTTTGTTTGGGGAAATTGTATAGTAGTAATTTGCCATATTCCGAGCCATCAGAACGAGCAGCCAACCAGGCAATAAGATTAGGACGACTTATGGGAGTATAGGGATGAAGTAAGATAAATTCTTCTTTTTTCTCCGTAGGTAACTTCATGATCAGATAATAGGGTTCTACAGTTCGAGATTCTGAACCATAGATTTCTTGGGGAATTTGCCATTGATCTTCTCGGTTGTAAAATACTTGAGGATCTCTCATGTGATAACCTAAGAGTCTTTCCGACTGAATACTAAATAAGTCTTCGGGATAGCGGATATGACGACGCAAATTTGTTGGCATTTGGGATAAAGGTTGGAATAATTGCGGGAAAACCTTACTCCAAGTTGTCAGAATCGGGTCTTCGGCATCGGCAATATAAAAATTAACATCACCATCGTAAGCATCAATGACTACTTTGACAGAGTTACGAATATAGTTGAAATCATTGTCACCAGGATCAGAATAGGGATAATAATTGCTAGTAGTATAAGCATCAAGTATCCAATAAAGATGATGTTCTGTTTCCCCTTCTGTTTCTGCTACTACTAAATACGGGTCTCGATCATAACGTAAAAAAGGTGCAATATTACTCACTCGCTCTAGAAGATTTCTTCTGATTAAAATTTTAGTTTCAGAAGTAAAATTTTGAGTAAAGATTATTTGCAAGTCTTGAAGATAATTAGCAAATAAAAACCTTAATCCATAGTTGCTTAATTTGATGCCACCATCACCCTTGTAGGTGTTATAAATATTAGTATCTCCACTGGGAAAATCTAGTTCTTTAACTTTCGTAGAAGTCATCACATAATTATTAGTTAGTTCTCCATAATAAATACGAGGTTTACCAATGGGAATACTATTACGTATAGTAGGACTAGAAACATTGAGATTTCCCGTTTCTTCATTACCTGTTCCAATATCTTTGACATAGTAATAGGGTAATCCCCCTTCACTAACAGTAGTAACTGGTGAGAGGGTAAAGCCATAGCCATGGGTATAAACTAGATGTTTATTGACCCAAGTTTTTGCTCTGTTGGGGACTAAATTATAATCTAGCTCTCTGGCTGCAATAATTACTTGTTGTTTCTCCTGATTTTCGTCAGTTTCTCCTAAAATATAGCGGTCAATATCTGCATCAAGAAACTTATAATAAGGTCTTATTTGTTGTAATTGTCGATTGGTTGCTAAAATCGGACGAGTATCCCACAAGCGAATATTATCAATTGTTAAATCATTGTTCTTAATATCAGCAATTGTCAATTGATTTTTGGGGTTAAAAATTTTAGCCTCAATTAGATCTAAGCCAAAGGCTTGGCGGGTCATTTCAATATTACGTTCTAAGTAAGTTTTTTCTTTTGCTAATTCATTGGGTTGGACGCTAAAACGCTGTACAATCCAACTACCTAAATTACCATAAAATAATAATGAAAAATATATTATTAGAGGTAGTAGAAATAAGGCAATTTTGCGACGACTGACGATTTTTTTGTGAAGTAGCTTATAGCCAGTTAAACTTTTAAATAATAACCATAACGCGATCGCAGTAGCAGTAAAAGCTAAGGTAAATTCTACAGGAAGTTGAATTTTTATATCAGCAAATCCTGCACCATAAACTACTCCCCTAGTGGAATAAAGTATATTATAGCGATTCAGCCAATGATATAAACCAACGCTCAACATTACCATGCCACTGAGAAAAAATAAGTGACGAATTTGAGTAATGGAAAACCCAGGAAATCTTCCTTCAGATAAGCTATTACCCGAAAGTAAATAAGTTAAAAATATTATAATAAAGCTAGTTGTAAATAATCCATTAACCCAAAGAAAAATAATTTCTAATATTGGAAAAATAAAAATATAAAAATCGATATTATTAGCAAATTCTGGGTCATAATAATCAAAAGCTGTAGGATGATAAAACTGTAAGACTGAACTCCAATTACTTGCTACTAATAGACTAAATAAAACACTACACATAATGGTAGCTACAGTCAAACCAAATCTTTTAGAAAAAATGATTATTCCAGTTAAAAAACCAATAAAAAATACTTCCCTAATATGATTTTGTAAATACTCAGTAACGTTAATTGGATAAATCCCTTTGAAGTTAGATAATATTTTGGGAAAAGAACCAAATAAGCTACTTTCTATTTGCCAACTATCGAAAACAAGATAAGCATAATATAAAACTATTAAAGCCAGAGAAAGGCAACAGGCAAAAACTAAAAACAATAATAACGATAACTGAATAATGCGGGAATTATATTTATTAAGAGTTTGTTCTTTGAGTTTATAATTATAAATATATGTTTTGCCCAAAGTATTATCATACTTGTCATTATTCCTTTTTAAATCGCTTTTTTTGAGATAAGGAATAGTATTTCTAATTAATCCTTTAAGTCTGAACCAACGCCATTGCCAACGATTAGCTATGTATAAGTTAACCCATAGATATAAACTAGAAATACTAAAAACTATAATAAATAGTGTAGCTTGAGTCTGCCATTTCTTAATTAAAATTGATAAATAATTTACTTCTTTAAACCATAGTATTTCTATGATAAAAATTGCTGCTATTCTAGTAACAACTAATAAAATTAATACAATGGCAAATAGACGCAAAAAATTAATTGCTAAAGGTTTGATTTTCATTATTTTTTAGCAGTACAACATTGCTGAAAAATCAGGTTTGACTTTGATTTAAGGATTTATCAAAAATCATTAAGATAAGTATTAAAATCCAAATAAAAACAACTGTCTATTAAACTATTGAAAGATTATAATCAAGTTGTAATTATGGCAAAAGTCATTACAAGGGGTATAATCATTTTAATATCTAATTGTCCAGCTTTACCTATCTTAATATGTTGTGGAATCCTACCGATTAATTTGATTATAATGGAAAAGCGTAATTAAGTGGTACTTACTTATTAATTAAGAGAAGGTGATATGTTGTGACTAACTTAATAATTTGTCTCTATGATGTAAGAAAACATTATCTATCATAGAAGGAATTGATAGAAAATTTTCTATAAGATGAACTATTTAATTTTTGTTATTGCTGCTATTTCGATCACTATAGGTATTTTTGTTGGAGCATTAATAGTCTGGTTTATTTACTTTTGGAGAAGACGACAAATAGTTGATAGTTTAATTAAACCAGAAGACGTTATCGGTCTGTATGGTACTGTAGAAATACCATTTGATGCTAATAGTAAAGGGAAAATTAGAGTTAACATGAAAGGCTCAATGGTCGATGTAATGGCTATTACTGAAGAAGCTAAAGAATTTATGCCAGGCGATCGCGTTTTTGTAATTCAAATGAGAGAAAATAAAGCCTTAGTAGTTGCAGCAGAATCAATTATGTAATGAGTAATTTATTGCCAATTTAGACCTAACAATCATTAACTAAAAAATAGTCGAGAGAAGAATCAAAATAAAGTTTCTTTAAGACTAATTATGATTCTTTTCCTTATTATTTGACACCAAGATTCACAATAATTTATACAATTTAATAGAAAATCATGGAACTAAAAAGTGATTCTCAATCTCGAATCTTACAGGAAACTATAGTAGTTCAAACTCCCTCCAATAAACTGCAAACATCTGGAGTCAATAGCCTCATCTTTACCAGTTTACCTATTGCTTTAGGCATTTTTGCGACGATTATTTTAATTTGGTTTCTTAACTCTTGCTTATGTATTTGTAAACCCAATGAAGTAGTAGTACTTTCTGGTAGAAAAAGAAAAACTAAAAGTGGTCAAGAAGTTGGTTATCGAGTAATTACAGGGGGAAGAAGTATCCGCATCCCAATTTTGGAAACAATTAAGCGGATTGATGTCACAACCATGCCTGTACCTGTTAAAGTAACCAATGCCTATGCTAAAGGAGGAACACCCCTTGATATTCAAGCGATCGCAAATGTTAAAATATCTAGTAATCCCTCAGTAGTGGGGAATGCCATTGAACGTTTCTTAGACCAAGATAGATCGGAAATCGTGCGAGTTGCCAGAGAAACCCTAGAAGGAAACCTTAGAGGTGTGGTTGCTACCCTTACCCCAGAAGAACTAAACGAAAACCGACTGGAATTTTCTCAGCGTATCGCTTCTGATGTGAGTCGAGATTTAATTAAATTAGGATTGCAACTAGATATCCTCAAGATTCAAAATATTTCCGATGATGTAGATTATCTCGACTCTTTAGGTCGTCGTCAAATTGCCCTGGTAATTAAAGATGCAGAAATTGCCGAATCTAATGCCATCAGTCAAGCACAACAAATCGAAGCACAGTGCGAAGAAGAAGCAGAAGTTGCCAAAACTCAAGACAGTATTATCATTCAAGATAAACAAAACGAACTGCGTAAAATCACCGCAGAATTAGAACAGCGATCCCGTTCCGAAGAAGCTCGCACCACCGCAGCAGCTCAAGAAGCTAGAGCCAAAGCGGAACAGAAACTACAAGCAGTTAGGGCGCAATTAGAAAGACTTCGCTTACAAGCAGAAAAAGTATTACCAGCAGAAGCAGCGAAAAATGCTCAAAAACTCCGCGCCAAAGGAGAAGCAGCAGTACTGCAAGAAAACGCCGAGGCATACGCTTTGGTTAATGAAATGTTAGGAGAAGTCTGGCAAGAAACAGGAAAAGATGCCAAAGAATTATTCTTAATTCAACAACTAGAAACCGTCTTGCAAGAAGCGATTGCAATTCCCAGCAGATTAAAACTAGATAAAGTCAATGTCATCGACAATGGGGATGGCAAATCCGTATCTAGTTTGGTTCATGTTTATCCCCAAATAGTTGCCCAATTCCTCAGCAGCGTCAACGATACCCTTGGTATTGATGTCATTGGTACTCTTAATCCGCCCAAGAAGTAGGAAGACAAGGGAGACAAGGAGACAAGGAGACAAGG
>JASJDF010000304.1 GCA_030065715.1 Xenococcaceae cyanobacterium MO_188.B19
CCCCAAGAAATCCAAAGGCGGCAAGAACGCCTGGAAAAGATCGCTCAGGTCAAGACCAAAATTGAAGAACGGGCACAAGCCAGATATGACCAAGAGAAAGCTGAATACGATGCTAAATTAAGAGAGCGGGCGGCCAAAGAAAAGAGCCGAGGTCGCAAATTGGGCGGACGGAAGCCCAAAGCCCCTGAGGCCGCTCCCCAAGCTCAAGACCAAGTCAATTTCACCGACGAGGAATCGCGAATCATGCCGAAATCAGGTGGGGGGTTTGAGCAAGCCTACAATGCCCAAGCTTCAGTGGACATGGATACGATGATGATTGTCGGCAATCATGTCAGCCAACACCCCAACGACAAGCAGGAAGTAGACCCAGCGCTGGAGAAGCTTAATCAACTGCCTGAAATACTGGGCAAGGTTAACAGAGCCGCCCTCGATTCGGGCTATTTCAGTGAAGATAATACCAAGCGACTCGAAAAAGAACAGATCGAACCCTACATTGCCTGTGGTCGGCAAACCCATAACTTAACCTTCTCAGAACGCTTTGCGGCAGAGCCGGAAGCCCCTGAGAACCCAGATGCGCTTATAGCGATGAAGCATCGGCTCAAAACTGAAGCCGGGAAGCAGTTTTATGCGAAGCGAAAATCTACGGTTGAACCAGTCTTCGGACTTATTAAGGAGGTGATGGGTTTCCGTCGTTTCATGCTGCGTGGGATAAATGCCGTGACGGGGGAGTGGACTCTTGTGTGTATTGCGTTCAATTTGAAGCGTCTTTGCACCCTCAGTGCGTAAAAAATAGGCAATATCCGTCCAAAATCAGGGGATGAGCGATGGTCATGATACTTTATGGTCCATAATAACGAAAACAATCTCTCATTTTTGTAGGTTTTAAGCGTCTGTTGAAACAGCAGAATTCTTAAGTCCGACAAGCTCCTAGATGCTGCTGGTAATCTGATTGCTGTAGGAGGAAGACAGCCTCAAGATTTGCTGTCGAATGATACAAATCACAATTATTATCAGCAAGTCTCTTTGATGTTACATACTAAAGATTTTCAAGTCTGGGGTTATCTTCAAGTGGGAAGCAATTTTCCTGAATATCAACTTTATCTTGTGCGCTTGCGAATAGTCTTTTTAGTGGGTTTGCTTACAGTGATCATTGTCTTGATCATAATGAGTTGGTGGTTAGCAGGAAGAGCAATGCAGCCGATTCGCCAATCCTATCAACTTCTACAACAGTTTACCGCCGATGCTGCCCATGAATTGAGAACACCTTTAGCTGCCATTAGGGCAACTGTAGAATCAAACCTAATGATACCAAAGATTACTGACATCGAAGCTAGAGAAACCCTTAAAATTATTGGTCGCCAGAATCTAAGACTCTCTAATTTAGTAGCAGATTTATTAATGCTTTGTCGAATGGATCGACAGTTAAGTTATACCAACTCCACTGCAATTATCCTGGAAACAGTTTCTATCCCCAATCTAATCCAAGATATTGCTGAAGATTTTACTTCTTTAGCAATGAAGTCTCAGATTCAATTATTGACCAAAATATTAGTATCTGAGCCTTTGATCATAAATGGTAATTACGACCAACTATATCGCATGATATCTAACTTAGTGGCTAATGCTATTCAATATACTCCTGCAAAAGGTCAGGTGAAGTTAATTTTGGCTCGCCATGTCAAATATGCTCTTCTTAAAATCGAAGATACTGGTATCGGAATACCAAGTGATGATTTAAACAAGGTTTTTGAGCGTTTTTATCGGGTAAAGAGCGATCGCGCTCGTCATACTGGTGGCTCTGGTTTAGGTTTATCTATTGCCCAAGCTATTGCTCATGCCCACCAAGGTAAGATTCAAGTAGAAAGTAAGTTAGGTAAAGGAACTACCTTTACAATTTCCTTGCCAGTAAATACTGGAATTTGAAATCTTGGGTATCAGATTATCTATACTTGACATACGGTACAGAGCTTGTTCCATAAAAGCTCTCTTCTTTGAGCCTGTTAGTTTTTTAGCAGCATCTTTTAAGGTTAATTTAATTTGTTCCGTTAGCATTTGAATCAGGCGATCGCTCTTTAGTCGGGTCAATTTCTTAGATTACCTGGTAGCTTATTTCCACGCAAGTCCCTTATCGGTCTCAAGAAAACTTGTCGCAACCTCAACTATTTCTTTTGGCAGTACTTAATGTCTCGATTGAAGGGGGATGAAACTGTTCCTTATCTACCTGATGTCATTAGAGAAAAGGCATCTGCCAAGAATGAGGTATTTTCTATCCCAAAAGAAGTAGCTATTCTCACTTAACCATGAGTAATTGGCTCTTTGTTCCAGTGGTTATTGAGAAGTTACTAAAATACTGAAAGCATTGTCTGTTGAATTTGGGTTAGAAATAGAGCAAGTTTTAGGGCTGGAAAGATTACTCTGGAATACGGCTCCATAGTTTCTATGGTTACGAGATACTCTATGGTTAAGGGAGGAAGAATATTTATTTTTTCGAGAATTATCTAAATTAGTAATTTGAAATTCTGTAATTTCTAACGTTACTGGCGTTTCGTGAAAATCAAGTTTGTGCTGACAACATTTCATAAATATATACCTTAAATTATTGCTGTTTAATTAGTTTATTTTTAGGGTTTAAATATTTTTAAGTTATTTGGCTCAGGTTGAGGCTATAAACTGTAGCTTTGTTGGAAAAGTGGGATTTATTACAAATGTTTTTTTTAAGTGGAAGCTTGTCCCTTACAGCTTATAACCAATTTGAGAGGAACGGAATTTAGCCTTTACTATAATGAACACCTCGATAGGTAAACTCTGAGAGTTCATGGCGACGACGATGTTGTTCTTTCAAAACATGGGCTTTCAAAGGTTTTCCGCGATATTTACCAATTACTTTTCCTTCTGTAACACTCCATTCTGTGTGGGGAGTTTCATAGGTAGAACCATGAAAATGTAGTTTCATAATATTTTTCCCTCTGATTGCTTAGAAATAGTTTGAGTTGATAACCTTTGGTACGTTCGGTACTTGGGCTATATGCTCTCGGTTTACTTGTTTTATTCTGATAACATGACGTAGTTACCAAGCTGCTATACATATTCTAAATCCATTCCGTATAAACGGCTACAGTTTTTGGTTTTATACAATACATTTTTAAGGAAAATTTTATATTATACAGCGATCGCATTGTTGACAAAGGGTTGCTAAATCAGCGTTATTGTCTATAACTACGTCAGCTAAAGCGATTTTTTCTGTCAGGGGAATTTGATTTTTAATTCGAGCTTGAGCCTGTTCTAGGGATAAATTGTTACGTTTTTGTAATCTTTGGAGTTGAACAGCTTCATCACAAAACACCACCCAGATTTCTGTTACCAAAGGGGTTAGATTGGCTTCAAACAATAAGGGAATAGATAATACGACAGTTTCGGCGGTGATTTTTTTTAATTCAGAGGTAAAGCGATCGCGTACATAGGGATGGATCTGATTTTCTAGCCACTGTTTCTCACTAGAGTCATTAAAAATAATATCTCCTAAAGCGGAACGATTTAAACTCCCGTCTGGCAATTTAATTCGATCTCCATAACGCTGAAAAATCTGATTTAAGATCTTTGAACCTGTTTTTACAGCTTCTTTAGCAAAGACATCTGCATCTAAAACAGGTATGTGATATTTATCTGCTAAATAATTGGATACAGTAGATTTTCCTGTTGCGATACCACCCGTTAAGCCGATTAATCGGCGTTGCTTATTCACTCTGCGATCTAAATATTGTCAGTTGCAGATAAAATTGTAAGGCAGATACAGTGTAGATAAAATTATAGTGGCTTTTAATATTGGTCTATTAGGATTAGGGACAGTAGGAACAAGCACAGCAGAGATTTTACTAGATGCTGCTGGTAGAAATCCCTTGCTTAAAGAAATTAATATCAAACAAGTAGGGGTCAATTCTCTGGATAAACCCCGTAAAGTACAGTTTCCTGAAGGGGTAATGACGACTAACCTAGAGGGAATTGTTAACGATCCTGATATAGATATAGTAGTGGAATTGTTGGGTGGTTTAGAGCCAGCGCGATCGCTTATTTTACAAGCTATTGCTAACGGGAAACATATTGTTACTGCAAATAAAGCGGTTATTGCTCGTCATGGTGATGAAATTTATACCGCAGCCAATAAAGCAGGAGTTTATGTACTCTTAGAAGCTGCTGTAGGTGGTGGTATTCCAATTATTAAACCTCTAAAGCAATCTTTAGGAGTAAATCGGATTAAAAAGGTAATTGGGATTGTTAATGGTACTACTAATTATATTTTGACTGAAATGTCAGCTAATGGGGCTGATTTTGATGATGTTTTAGCTGAAGCTCAAAAATTAGGCTACGCGGAAGCCGATCCTACCGCAGACGTAGATGGTTGGGATGCTGCGGATAAAATTGCTATCCTCGCTGCGATCGCGTTTGGCGATCGTATTAAACGGGAAGATATATCTTGTGAAGGTATCCGTAAAATCAACGCTACTGATATAAGTTATGCCGATAAATTAGGTTTTGTGATTAAGCTGTTGGCTATTTCTCAACAAAGCCAACCAGATTCTCTAGAAGTGAGAGTTCATCCCACTCTTGTACCGAAAGAACATCCTCTAGCTAATATCAATGATGTTTATAATGCCATCTTAGTGGAAGGGGAACCTTTAGGGCAGGTAATGTTCTTTGGTCCTGGTGCTGGTGGAGGTGCAACGGCTAGTGCCGTAGTGTCAGATATTCTTAATATTGCAGGTATCCTCAAAAGCAGTGGAAAAACTCATAAACTCGATCCCCTTTTAGGTTGTTCCCATCAGCATTATGCTGCTCTGACTCCTATTGAAGATATAGAAACTCGTTTTTATGTGCGTTTCTTATGCAAAGATGTACCTGGGGTAATTGGCTACTTGGGAACTTGTTTTGGTAAATATCAAGTTAGTCTCGAATCGGTAGTGCAAATTGGTTTTCAAGAACAATTAGCTGAAATAGTGGTAGTGACTCACGATGTACCAGAAGGGAACTTCCGTCAAGCACTAGGGGAAATTAAACACTTGGATGCAATTGATAGTATTCCTAGTGTTATTCGGGTGTTGTAAGATCGCCTCCGTCTGAAGTCGAAGTTTTTCGTCTGCTTCAATACTTTGGTGTTGTAGTAGCTGTGAGCTTAATTTAATACTCTCCCCATTTGCTACAACTATAGCGATTGCATCTAAATAAAAGAACTTACTCGTAATGACTCCACATTGTGAGAATACGGATCATTTTCTTTTCTTCCAATATCTCGTAAACTAAACGATGCTGAATATTTATCCGACGAGAATAATAACCAGACAAATTCCCCACTAACTTCTCATAGGGTGGCTGGTAGGGATTCTCTCGTAGAATTTCTAATAAAGCTTTTGCTTGAGATTTTAAACCACCAGAGGCTATTTTTTTGGCATCTTTCTTAGCTTGCTTGGTTAAGATTACTTGCCATTTCACCAATCTAAATCCTCTAGTGGTGTTCCTTCCGATAATGGCTCTGATGCTGCGGATTTTATTGAATCCACCATCCCAGGAATACTATTAAGATAGATAGTTTCGGCGATCGCTTCCCAATCTTCCCTAGATACTAAAACTGCATCGTTGCGTTTGCCTTTGATGGTAATAGGCTGATGACTTTGGGCTACTTCATCTATCAAGCGATAAAGATTGTCTCTAGCCTCTCTAACAGTAAATGGTTTCATTCAATTATTCTGTAAAGCGTACCGTATATAGTACCAGTTTAACTAATTTTGGAGAGAAAGAAAAAATATGGTTGCCCTAAAAACAGCGATCGCGTAAAAATCGGAGAGAACTAAATTTTTATTAAAATTAATGAGGAAGAATAAAAAAAGGAATGGCTGTTAACCATTCCTATAATTAATAATTCAGATCGATTTATTAAAGTTGAGGAACAAATTGTTCTTTTTCGGGAACTTCGGTGTATTCCGCTACTATTTGACGTAATTCGTCACCGTTAATAGTTTCTTTTTCAATTAGAAGATCTACTAAGCGGTCAATAACTTCTCGGTTATCGCGGATGATTTTGCGTGCTAGGTTATGAGACTGTTCGATAATCTGACGTACTTGGTCATCAATGCGAGATGCAACTTCTTCGGAGTACTCGGAACGAGACATTAAACCACCACCGAGG
This sequence comes from Xenococcaceae cyanobacterium MO_188.B19, assembly GCA_030065715.1. Taxonomy (GTDB): domain Bacteria; phylum Cyanobacteriota; class Cyanobacteriia; order Cyanobacteriales; family Xenococcaceae; genus JASJCP01. The sequence continues at coordinate 6,179 of JASJDF010000304.1, forward strand.
AAAACTTCTCCGCCTTGTCCCTCTAGGGATAAAGGACCAAGATCGCTCATTCCAAAGCGTGTTACCATCTGACGCGCCATTTCTGTAACTTGTTGTAAGTCACCACCAGCACCAGTTGTTACTTCGTCGTAGCCAAAGATTTCTTCTTCTGCTGCACGACCACCCATTGCACCAGCAAGACGAGCCTTTAATTGAGAGCGAGAAATTAAACCTTGTTCTTCATCGGGAGTAAACCAAGTTAGACCTTGAGCTTGTCCGCGAGGAATTAAGGTTACTTTCTGTACTGGGTCGTGTTCTTTAACTAGAGTACCAACGATCGCGTGACCTACTTCATGATAGGCAATCAAACGCTTACTCTTACCATCTACTAAGGGTGTGCCTTCCATACCAGCAACTACCCGATCTACTGCGTCGTCAATTTCAGACATGGTGACAGCTTCTTTACGTCTTCTAGCGGTGAGAATAGCAGCTTCGTTGAGTAAGTTTGCCAAATCTGCACCAGAGAATCCAGGAGTACGACGTGCGATCGCTTCTAAAGAAACTTCAGGAGCAATTTTCTTATCTCTAGCATGAACATCTAAGATTTCCAAACGCCCTTTAATATCGGGGTTATCTACCATTACCTGACGGTCGAAACGACCAGGACGCATTAAAGCGGAGTCTAAAACATCAGCACGGTTAGTAGCAGCAATGATGATGATGCCACTATTACCTTCAAAACCATCCATCTCGGTAAGTAACTGGTTAAGAGTTTGTTCTCTCTCATCGTTACCACCACCAATACCTGCACCCCGTTGACGACCTACAGCATCAATTTCATCAATAAAGATTAAGCAAGGAGCATTTTCTTTAGCTTTTTTAAATAGGTCACGGACACGAGACGCACCCACACCCACAAACATTTCAACAAATTCTGAACCAGAGATACTAAAGAAAGGTACTGCTGCTTCACCTGCGATCGCTTTTGCTAGTAAGGTTTTACCAGTTCCAGGAGGACCAATTAACAGAACTCCT
>JASJDF010000305.1 GCA_030065715.1 Xenococcaceae cyanobacterium MO_188.B19
CTATAGACTAATACGCGATCGCATCCCATAACTCGGCGTACTTCCTCAACGGTAATATTGAGAATATCTTTCTCTTCTAGGGATTGACGAATATATTGAAGCACATCGGTAAAGTAATTAGTCCATTCTCGTTCTCTTTTGGCTAAAGCATCTTTTTGTTTTGCTATGGCAAGCATTTTAGCATTGTCTAGGGCAAAACCCACCTGAGTCGCTATTTGGGTTAACCAGCGAATTTCATAGTCTTGCCAGTGGCGGGATTCTCCACATTGATGGGCGACTAACAGACCAAATAACTTACCTTCATTGATAATTGGTGTAACTAGATTAGCCCTTACATCTAAAGCTTCTAACTGCTCTAAATAGCATGAAAGAAGCTCTGCTTCATATATGTTATCTAGGGCGTGTACTCTTCCATCACGATACTTTTCCAGATATTTAGTTTCAAAACAAGGATCGGAAATAACTTTATTTAATGCCCTAGTGTACCCAGGAACTACTGATTCGGCGATGACGGTGCCATATCTATCCTCATTCAAACTATAGACTAATACGCGATCGCATTTCATCACTTGGCGTACTTCGTCAACGGTAACTTTGAGAATATCTTTCTCTTCTAGAGATTGACGAATATATTGGACTATATCAGTAAAGTGATTAGTCCATTCTCTTTCTCTTTGTATGAGAGTCTCAAGATGACTCGCATCATTTGATAATTTGCCATTGCTAAAAATTAAAGGAATTCTACTGGCAAATTGTTTTAACAGCTCAATTTCACTTTTTTGCCACTCTCTAGGTTCGCCACATTGATTAGCTACGATTAATCCAAATAGTTTATCTTCCCCAACTATAGGAATAACTAGATTGGCTTTGATTTCTAGTTGTTGTAATTGTTCAATATGACAAGCAGTCATTTTGGCTTCTGCCACATTATTTATGACTTGAATTCTGCCATCACGATACTGCTCCCCATACTTGGCTTGAAAACAAGGGTCAGAAATAATCTTGCCTAATGCTTGAGTATAATCACCGACAACGGATTCGGCTACCACCATTCCATAATCAGCTTCATCCAAACTATAGACTAATACGCGATCGCAATCGAGGGAATTACGCGCTTCTTCTACAAGATCTTGAAGAAAAGTTCTTTCAATCTCAGATTCCCTAACACTTGATGAATCAAGATTTGTCTGATTTCCTGTGGTTTCAATTTCTGGTTCTGATTCCGAGATTTTGTCACTGACAAACTGTTGTACTCGCAAAGCAGCCATAATACCAGCTACTAAAGCTATTGCTTCTGTACCAATTAATAAAGCGGTTAATAACTTTTTTTGTTGTGTTAATTCTATTTGGGGTAAGTTGGGGTTTTTCAGTAATTTTTCGGATACTGGCTGTTTATCTATCCCTTCCCTACCAAAGTAATGACTGGCTGTTACCATTCCCACAATGGGAATTACGATAATAGGAAACATTACAGCAGCCCCCGCTAAAATACCAATAGTTTGGGATTTAAACTGACGAAAAGTCGATTTTAATTTATTTTGAGTTAATTCTTTTTTGCTATTTTCACTGCCCTCTAAATGATCTGGTTTCAGTGTTTTCAATTCTGAGGAAGCTGCTTGGAAAGTTTTTCTTGGTTTAAAGTAATCCGATTTGTTATATTTTGGATCAGTATCTTGATTGATAACAGTTGATTTTGCTTCTAAATTAGTATTATTATCAGATATGGGAGAGATTCGAGAATTTGGTTGGTTTTCGTCGTTTTTATTGTGATATGCAGACATTGTAAACTGTTGATATATTGATTTTAAAAAAAAATTGATTTTAAAAAAAGAAATAAATAAACTTACAAGTTTGTCTAAAAAACAGGCTTTTTAAAAATAAGAAATACTAATAAAAACGCATTTTTTTGGGGAAATGACTCGGACTATCCGCAAAAACACTTGCGTATTTTTACTGATATAGCAATACCTGATATTGACATACTTCTCCTTATTTACAAACTAATTTAATTATTTTGTAACTTTATGTAACAGAGTAATTGTTTTATACAACAAATAAGGTACTCAGTTCAAGATAAAAATTTAGAGTACGACGGAATAATTTCTGATACCATCTAGGGAAATTTGAGACGGGAAAACAGATGAAAGTAGGTTTATTGTTTGGAGGTTGTTCGGGGGAACACGAAGTATCGATTGTCTCAGCCCAGGCGATCGCTAGTGCCCTAAAATCAGGAAAAAATCAGACCAAATATGAAGTACTCCCAATTTATATTGATAAAGGGGGAGTTTGGCACAGTCGTAATAAAAGTCAAACAATTTTAGAAACTGGTAAGGCTCTAGAAACTTCCCCAAAAGGTAATCTCTGGCAATTCCCCCCAGAATCAAGGGAAATAGAAGTTTGGTTCCCAATTTTGCATGGTCCTAATGGAGAAGATGGCACAATACAAGGTTTACTAACTCTGATGCAAGTTCCCTTTGTGGGAAGTGGGGTTTTAGGATCGGCGGTAGGCATGGATAAAATTGCGATGAAAACCGCATTTGCTGAAGCAGGTTTAGCCCAAGTAAACTATGTTGCTGTGTCTAGGGAAGAAGTTTGGTCTAGCCCCTGCATCTTTCCTAAACTATGTGATGATATTGAAGCAGCTTTAGACTATCCCTGTTTTGTCAAACCCGCTAACTTAGGTTCTTCTGTGGGAATTGCGAAAGTGCGATCGCGTAGTGAGTTAGAAGCAGCATTAGATAATGCAGCAACTTATGACCGTAGAATTGTCGTAGAAGCAGGAGTAAAAGCCAGAGAAGTAGAATGTGCCGTATTAGGTAACGATAACCCGAAAGCCTCTGTAATTGGGGAAATCAGCTTTGATAGCGACTTCTATGACTATGAAACAAAATATACCCCAGGATTAGCCCAACTGCAAATTCCCGCATCCCTTCCCGATACTATTGTTGCTCAAATTCAAGAGATGTCATTACAAGCTTTTAAAGCTGTAGATGCAGCAGGTTTAGCTAGGGTTGACTTCTTCTATGTGGAAGGAACAGAAGAAGTACTAATTAACGAGATTAATACTCTACCAGGTTTTACTGCTACGAGTATGTACCCTCAACTATGGCAAGCTACAGGGGTCAGTTTCCCTGAATTAGTCGATAAATTAATTCAGTTGGCGATTTCTCGCCATCAAGAAAATAGTGCTGAATCAACAGAATTAAAGTAGTGATCCTATAGCAATTTAGGATAATCTGGAATTTGTGAGATTTTGTGAATCCTTTAGGAGATTATTGTGGAACGCACTTTTATCATGATTAAACCCGATGGAGTACAACGGGGTTTAGTAGGAGAAATCATCAAACGCTTTGAAACTAAAGGTTTTACCCTAGTCGGACTTAAGCAATTAGCCGTCTCCCGCGAACTAGCAGAAAACCATTATGGAGTTCATAAAGAGAGACCTTTTTTCGGAAGCTTAGTAGATTTTATTACTTCCGCCCCTGTAGTAGCAATGGTTTGGGAAGGAGATGGTGTAGTTGCTAGTGCCAGAAAAATCATCGGTGCTACCAATCCCTTATCCGCTGAACCTGGTACAATCCGTGGTGATTTTGGCGTTAGTATTGGTCGTAATCTGATTCATGGTTCAGATGCGATCGAAACTGCTCAAACTGAAATTGCGCTTTGGTTTAGTGATAATGAGTTGGTTAGTTGGGAGCCTACTATTACATCTTGGCTCTATGAGTAACGTCAGTTCGACAGATTAAAAATAGACCTCTCCCCAACCCCTCTCCTACTAGGAGAGGGGCTTCAAAGTCTGAAGTTATCGTTGTAAATTTATTAAATTTTTCTTGTTCCCCTGCTATATAAAAAATTATTCCTTACTCCTCTCCTCTACGAGGGGAGAATGAGAGGGGTGGAGAGGTTAGGGGAGGTCATCGAACTCACGTATGAGTAGATAAACATATCAATGTAGAGATGGGATATGTTCCCTCTCTACAAGATTTCTCAATTAACCTCCTTGTCCCTCTATCTAATATTTAGAAAATAGGTATTACTTTGGTGGTGCAGGAGGCTCGGGAATTTTATAGGGATTAGAAACCCCTGGTATTTCAGGAATCGAATCAGAAGATTCGACCTTAGCAGGTACAGTAGCTAAGGCAACGCGATCGCCTCCTACTTCCCTCAACATATCCAAAACTTCTATTACTTCACGATAAGTGGAATTTTTTGAGGCATATAATACAATGCGACCATTAGGCTGATTTTCGTTGTAATCTTTGAGACGAGCAGATAACAAAGTTCTAGTAACTGGCTGTTTCTCTACATATAACTGACCAGTATCATCAATAGACACAATCAGTAACTCTCGGACTTGGGGAGTAGCTGTTTTCGCTGCGGGTAAATCTAAACTAATAGCTTGTTGGCGAGAAAAATTAACTGCTGCAATGATAAAGAAAGTTAGAATACAAAAAATAACGTCAATTAGCGGTAAAAGTTCTATTTTGACATTAGTATCCCTATTTTCATCTTGCCAGAGTCGAAAACGACGTATTGGTGCAGCAGTCTGTTGATAGGAGGTTTTTTGATTTCTTACAGTCATAAAAATTACTTTTTCTTAGCTTTAAAGATTGCTCAGATTAATCTCTACTGGGGCTAGGGTGTATTTGGGGATCAAAACTAAATTTTCCTTGGTCAATACCCAAATTAAGACTTCCTTGAGGATCATTGAGGTTGATCCCTTCCCCCTCAAACCATTGTTGACGATAGATAACTTCTAACTGACTCCCTATTTTACGAAAAACCCGCACTCGACTCGCCCAAAAACTTTGAAATACACGATAAAAAGCTAAACTGACAATAGCAATCAACAGTCCAAAGGCAGTAGAAATTAAAGACTCTCCAATACCACTGGTTACCCCAGAAGTAGAAGCAGTACCTAGATCGCTAATTCTAATCGAACCTAAAGCTTTAATTAAACCCCACACTGTTCCCAGTAAACCCAAAAGAGGGGAAAGAGCAATAATCGCTTCTAATACTTTTTCTCCCTTACGCATCTTGGCTAATTCATCATCCGCAGCAGCCTCTAGTGCTAGATGAAATACTTCTGGATGAGGATTAGCTATTTTCAGAGGAGAATAAACAAAATTACCGAGAGGATGTTTAGCTTCTTTGGCAATTTTGGCGACTAAATCCCAGTTGAGATCTACTGTATCCATGATGCGCTTGAGCAGTTTCTTTTCTCTAAGTAATACTGTTGACCAAAACCAAATCCGTTCTATGATGGTAGCTATAGAAATAATTGAAAGCAATAACAGGGGCCAAATTGTTACGCCACCCTTAATAATAATTTCTTCTAGAGTCACAGCAGTTAAGTTACCTCCAATAACATCCATATTAGATGATTTCTGATTTAGCCTATCTCATCTTGGTAAAGATTACACCAATGAACAAAATTACTGTTTAATCCATTCTAGATGTTCGGGAAGTAGTTTCGCTAAATCATACTTTTCCAGGATAGTTTCTCTGGCTCTAGTGCGGATTTTTGCCATTTTATCGGGATTATTTAGAGCTTCAATAATTTTACTGGCTATTTTTTTAGGAGTGAAAAAGTCCACCAGCAAGCCATTAACTCCATCTTCAATTACTTCTTTTACTGGCGGTGTGGATGAGCCTACTATTAAGCATCCTGTAGATAAAGCTTCTAACATCGACCAAGATAAAACAAAAGGGCGGGTTAGGTAAAGATGGACTGAGGAAGCTTTTAAAACTTGTAAATATTCATCATAGGGTAATAAGCCAGTAAAATGGACTCGATTCATGTCTAGAGGGAATTTTTCCAGCATCACATCTTTATAGTTTTTGCCATCGGGAAGATTTTTACCGTAAGCTACTCGATTTTTACCAACGATCACAAAATGACATTCAGGACGTTTCTTTTGCATAATGGCAATGGTTTTAATCAATTGCGGAAATCCCCGATAAGGCTCCATTCCTCTCGCAACATAGGTGACAATTTCCGATACTCCTGAAAGGTCTAAATTAATCCGAGGTAAGACTAGTTTAGCTCCTGGTTCAGGTTTGAAATATTCTGTATCCACTCCATCATGATGGACTTTAATTTTAGAGTGAAACTCTGGCGGAAATTGTTGACGTTGCCAATTGGTAGGGGAAAGACCGCGATCGCAACTATATAAATCAATTAAGATAGGAGCATTTTTAATGCGAATTCTTGCTTCATCATCCGCATTAATCGGATCATCGGGATCGAAATCTGCATCTGAGCCGTGAGCATTATAAAACCACTCGAAGTAACATAATAATTTAGCTCTGGGAAAAATATCTTTAGCAAACAGAGTAGGACCCCAACCAGAATGACCATATACTACATCGGGAGCAAAGTTTTTATCTTTGAGTTGCTGTGCTAAACGATAGACGGCTTGACCTTCTAGCACAGCATTTTCTAAAGGTCTAACATAGTGATGGGTTTCCGCTCTAGCAGTGCGGGATTTTTCATAAAGTACTTTGGTAACTCCTGCAATTTGTCCTTCTTTGCGATTAGTACCAAATACCACGGTATTTTTCGGATCTTCTCCTAATTTACTTGCTAAATGACGAAACTGAGCGGGAAAGTTGGGATGTAGAAAGAGAATACGCATTATAGTTACTAAAATTGATGGGGAGACAAGGGAGAAAGCTTAATGACTGTTATCCCTCAAATTAACCTTGACAAAGCACTAGATAAGGATTTTTTTTACTGTCATTTAGACCGATTATTACAAATAGGGCTATTGTGAAAACTAAAGTAGAAGCTAATCCAGAACGCATCGCGTCGAGATTTTCAATTAAAAAAATAACAATGTGGTACAAAAATAAATTGTTCCGAATTCTAACTGTAATATTTATGGGATTATTGAGTTGGGTAATTGGCACTAAATCTGTTTCAGCACTAGGTTATACTATTGCTCAATTTAATCCTGAAAATCTTAATCTAGGTAAACAATTGTATCTAGAAGATTGTTCAGGCTGTCATATTCCCATTGCCCCCCAAGTTCTTCCGACCAATAGTTGGCAAAATATTCTTAATAATCGGATAAATCACTATGGAGAATCTTTGCCCAAGACTAACAATTTAACTAATCAACTAATTTGGAATTATTTAAGATTTTCTTCTCGTCCTTATTTACAAGGAGAAAAAAC
>JASJDF010000306.1 GCA_030065715.1 Xenococcaceae cyanobacterium MO_188.B19
AGAAAAAATCCTTTGGCAGTTATTGAAGCTTTTAAGCGTGCTTTTAAAGCCACTAATCAAGATGTGACTTTAATTATTAAGTTTTCTAATTCTAAACACTATCCCAAAGAATTTGAAATGGTAACAGAAGCAGCTAAAAGTCATCCCAATATTCAGTTTATTGATGCTCGTTTACCAAAAGCCGTGGTTAATGCTTTATTTTATAACTGCGACTGTTATGTATCTTTGCATCGCGCGGAAGGTTTCGGCTTAACTATGGCAGAGGCGATGTATTATGGCAAACCAGTAATTGCCACAGGTTATTCTTCTAATGTGGAATTTATGAATACTGGTAACAGTTTTTTAGTTAGTTACGATTTAATTCGAGTTGAAAAAGATAGTGGCTCCTACAAAAAGGGTAACATTTGGGCAGATGCTAGTGTAGAACATACTGCTGCTTTGATGCACTATGTCTTCCATAACTATGAAGCAGCTAAACAAGTCGGTTATAGAGGAGCAAAAGAAATGCAAGATATGTTGAAACCTGCCAATATTGGTAAGAAAATTCGTCATCGAGTCGAGCATATTATGAGTAAGATTGCGTTAGATAATCAACAAAGTCAAGCTAATGAATTACAAGCTGAAGCTTGGAAACAAACTGCTCAAGAATTACAAGAAGAGCTTAAGAAAAATCAGTTAGAAGTACAACAGCTTAAAGCCAAACTCAAGCTTTTACAAGTTTAATATTTAGCTTAACTTAAGTTCGATGAGTAACAATAATGAATCTCTTCTGCGAAGCGATACCTTTTAGGGTTAGGATTAGGAATCCTTTTGGGCTATGCCCTTTGCGGTTCATCAAAACTTGGTTGGTGAGTCTAATAATCAGGATTTAAACCTATCCCGAACTCAGGTTAACCACTTATGGATATAGAAAAAGAACGTAAATTAGTCTCAGAGAATCCTGATAATGGAGAATACCATTATCTTCTAGGTAAAGCTTTAAAAGACCAACAACAATGGGATGAAGCCAAACAATCTTATCAAAATGCTATAGATTTAGGCTATTCCAATTGGGATGTTTACCAAGAGTTAGGAGATATCTTAGTCAGTCTAAAAATCTGGGATGAAGCCATAGGTGCCTATCAACAAGCAATTAAACTTGACGATCGCGCTGTCGAGTCTTATCTTACTTTAGGGGTAACATTACTAAAATTAGAACTTTTTACTGAAGCTGTACCTTTTTTCCGCAAGGTGATTGAAATTGAGCCTGATATTACTTTGGCTTACGAATATTTAGGGGAGGCTCTATCAAAACAGGAAAAATGGCATGATGCGATCGCAGTATATCATGATGGGTTACAGTTATTACCAGGTTTACCTTCCATACAAGAAAAGTTAGCTGATGCCTTGACTGTTAAAGCTCAATTAGATTTAGTCAAGGCAGTTGATTACTATTTAGAAATTGTTGATGCTGTTGATAACAAGAGTGAGATTTACTTTAAAATTAGTCAAATTTTAGAGCAGCAAGGAAAATTAGACGAAGCAGTTATTTATGCTAGTTATGCTGTTGACTGTCAGACTTCAGAACAGGATTACACTGTTTTTTTAGATAATATTGCTCAGAAAAGAAGTCAACTATATTCAGCAATTTCTGAATATAATATCCCTGATTCTGATTATGCTCTATGGCATGAATATCACAATCTGAAACAGCGCGACTTAGGAGAAATTTGTCGTGGAGTTACCCAATTAGGATACAAACCTCTAATTAGTATTATTTTGCCTTTGGCAGAATGGGAAAACCTCGAAGATACTATTACATCTATTCAAAGACAAGTATATCCCTATTGGGAATTGTTAATAGTGTGGCAAAAAGAAGCCAAAGATACTTTACTAGTTGCATCTGCCAAAAAACAGCTAGTCAAAATTGCTAATGAGTATTCTAAACGCGATCGACGCATTAAGATACATACAGGAGTAGCAGCAGATTTAGGCAATCTTGCTAACCAAGCTTTAGCTAAGGCGCAAGGGGAGTATATTACCTTGTTACAGGAAACAACTGTAATCAATCCCGATGCTCTATGGCGATGTATTCTAAAACTACAACAAGAAGATAAACCAGATATTATCTATGGCGATGAAGATAAACTAACAGAGGCACATTCCCTCACTCAACCTTGGTTTAAACCTGATTGGTGTCCCGATTTACTGCTATCTTGTAACTATTTTGGCTCTATAGTGTGGTTGCGCCGTAGCTTAGTCGAAAAACTAGGGGGTTTTGCAGAAGGATATCAGGAAGGATATAGTTACGATTTACTACTGCGCGCTACTGAAACAACCAGTAACATTTTACATATTCCCTCTATTCTGGCGCACCGTCTTGATCAAACTGCTCCAGAAGCCAACACTAAAGTTATCAACGCAGCCTTGGCAAGGAGAGGAGAAGTTGGAAAAGTTATCAATAATTCCCAATCACCTAATCTAAAAACAATACGCTACAAAATACAAGAACAAGCTCTAGTCAGTATCATTATTCCCACTCGCAATCAGGGAAAGATACTCAACCAATGTTTAGAATCAATTTTTAGTTTGAGTACTTATTCTAGCTATGAAGTAATAATTGTCGATAACGGAAGCGATGAAACCGATACTCTAGAGATTATTAACAGTTGGGAAGCAAAACATCCCAATCAACTCCGCACTATTAAACTCGACATTCCTTTTAACTATTCCCAATTAAACAACCAAGCTGTGGCTGAGGCTTCAGGTAAGTATTTACTGTTTCTCAACGATGACACCGTAGTTATTTCTTTTGATTGGCTAGAGGCTATGGTAGAGCAAGCACAACGAGATTCTATCGGTGCAGTGGGTGTTTTACTTCTCTATCCCGACAACCGCATACAACACGCGGGAGTAATTTTAGGGGTAACAGGAATCGCAGGACATAGTTATCGTAACTTATCCCCCAGTAATATTACTGCTCAACTTGTTACCACTAATTATTCTGCTGTTACCGCAGCTTGTATGATGTGTCGCAAAGATGTGTTTGAAGCAGTAGGAGGTTTTAATACAGATTTAGCAGTAGCTTATAACGATGTGGATTTTTGTTTGAAACTTAGAAAAAAAGGCTATCATAATGTCTTTTTGCCCCACGTTCGACTGTATCATCATGAATCTCAAACTCGCCAGAAAGAAGATACTCCCGAAAAACAGGAACGTATTCAGAAAGAAATAGCTTATATGAAGCAAACCTGGGGAGAAATAATTGAGAACGATCCTTGTTATAACCCCAATTTAAGTAAAGAAAAACAAGACTACAGCCTTAACCTTAATCCCGAAATAGAAATAATTTCCGTAACTTTAGCAACAGTTCCCGAAAGTAAGTTACGGGGATTCTTTATTGACGAGCCAAAGATAGGCTCTCTGGAAACTAATTCCCTAAATATTGTTGGTTGGGTAATAGGTAATATATCTGAGGCAATTTCTCTAGAAGTAGTTTGTAATAGTAAAGTGATTAATTCCTGTGCCATTAATCAAACCCGAAATGATGTGGTACAAGCTTATCCTCAGATTGCTGCTAGTAGTAACAGTGGTTTTAGTACAAGTTTAGCTGGTCAGACTTTACCTCTCAATGGGCAATTAATCTTACAAGTAAAATTAGTCAATGGAATGACCATTACCATTGGCACAATCCAACTACAATGCCGATGAATAATCAACTATTTTCTGCTAACAATTTATCAATTTCTCAGATTAAGCAATTTCAAGATTACTTAGAAAAGGCTACTAGTAGTTTTGAAACAGGAGACTTAGAAGCAGCAATTTCTTACTATCAAAAAGCTAATCAACTTAATCCCCAAAATACTACTATTTATCGGAATTGGGGACAAACATTATTTAATCTGAAGCGATGGGAAGAAGCAGTTAATATTTATCGGCAAGGATTAGCAATAGACCCTAAATCGGACATTTTATACTATAAGTTGGCAGAGGCATTAGTTAAACTAGGACAGTGGGAAAATGCCATCATTACTTATCAACAAGCTTTAAATATTAATCCCAATTTACCTGGAATTCATCGTAAGCTAGGAGATGCTTTTTATCACAGAGCTTCTCGGGATAAGCAAAAACTTTTAGACCATTATTTGCAAATAATTAGACAAAATCCTAATACAATCCAGAATTATCATCAAGCACTAGAATTAGAACCGAGAAATGTAGAATTATATGTAGAATTAGGGAATGCTTTAGTCTGTCATCAGAAATTAGATGAAGCTATTGTGGCTTATCAAACTGCACTACAAATTCAGTCTGATTATGCTCCTGCTCAAGTTCAATTAGATAAAATTCTTAAAAAAGATACTCCCACTGAAGACAGGAATATTAACGATCCTGAACTAGAGTTACAACAAGCCAAGAAAGCTCTGGATAGTATTAATAACTTAAAGCTAAAAAACTTTTTCTTCTCCCAAACAGAATTAGAATTTCCGAAAGTAGAAAATCCTTTAGTCAGTATTGTTTTAATTTTGTACAACAGGGCAGAATTAACCTTAAGTTGTTTAGATTCAATTTTACACAATAGCTTTAAAGATTTAGAAATAGTTATTATTGATAACAATTCCAGCGATCGCACAAATGAACTACTAGACAGAATTCATGGGGCAAAAATTGTTCCCAATCCCGAAAATCGTCACTTCTTATTAGCATCCAATCAAGCTAGTGAAATAGCAACAGGAAAATATTTACTATTCCTCAATAACGACGCTCAAATATTAGGAAATAGTATTGAAGCTGCGGTAAAAACTATTGAATCAGATCCAAACATCGGCGCAGTGGGAGGTAAAATCATCCTTCCCGATGGCACATTACAAGAAGCGGGCAGTATTATCTGGAAAGATGGCTCTTGTTTGGGCTATGGTAGGGGAGACGATCCAGAATCATCTCTCTACAGATTTCAAAGAGAAGTTGACTATTGCTCTGGCGCATTCCTGTTAACTCCCCGTGATTTATTTATAGAATTGGGTAAATTCGACGAGGCTTATCAGCCAGCTTATTACGAGGAAACCGACTATTGTGTCAGAATTCATAAAGCAGGCAAGAAAATCATCTACGATCCTAAAGTAGCCATCCTACACTATGAATTCGCCAGTTCTCAGAAGCAAAATAGTGCCATAGAATTACAAAAAAGAAATCAACAAATATTTATCACCAGACATAAAGACTGGCTACAATCCCAACAAAATCCTGATATTGCTAATATCTTAATCGCTAGTCGTAGAAAAGGCGACCATAAATCTATTTTATTCGTTGATGATCGGATTCCCCATCCCTATTTGGGTTCTGGCTATACTCGCAGTCATAAAATACTGAATATTATCAACAATCTTGGCTTTTTAGTGACATTTTACGCTACAGATATCAGTCACTCTGAGTCATGGCGAGAAACCTACAGTGATATTAGTAACAAAATAGAAATTATCAAAGATAGAGGCTTACAAAAACTAGAAGACTTTTTAAAAGTAAGACGGAATTACTACGACATTATATTCATTAGTCGCCCCCATAATATGAGTTATCTCAATTCAACTCTAGAACATCATGACTTTTTAGATAATGTCCAAATAATTTATGATGCAGAAGCTCTCTACTGTCTGCGAGACTTTGCTTATCAAGAATTACAAAATAATCCTGTTAGTGAAGAAATTAAGCAGCAAAAAATTCAAGAAGAATTAACATTAGCTAGTCACAGTAACATAGTTCTTTCAGTATCACCTTTAGAACAACAAAAATTTATTCAACATGGTTATCCTCAAGTAGAGGTTTTAGGACATTCTTTATCTTGCGTTCCTACAGAAAAACAATTTACTGAAAGGAAAGATATTCTTTTTGTGGGAGCAATATACGATCTTCAATCCCCCAATGCTGACTCAGTTATCTGGTTAATAGAAGAGATTTTTCCTATTATCAAACAACAATTACGAGATGAAGTAAATTTAGTTATTGTAGGTAATAACTCTGTTCCAGAAATTCAAGATAAAATTCCCCAAAACTATAAAAATTCAATTCAAATCAAAGGTAGAGTTGATAACTTACTAGAGTTTTATAACTCGTCTCGCTTATTTGTCGCTCCTACTAGATATGCTGCGGGTATTCCTCATAAAGTACATGAAGCTGCTGCTTATGGCTTACCAATAGTTACTACATCTTTAATTGCTAAACAACTAGAATGGCAAAACAAGAAAGACTTATTAGTAGCAGATGATGCTGAAAATTTTGCTTTTCAATGTATAAAACTTTATCAAGATGAATTGTTATGGCAAGAGCTTAGAGATAATGCCTTAGAAAAAGTAGATTCTGAATGTTCACCTGAAGCTTTTACTCAGAAAATCAAAACTATTTTACTAGAATAATACTAGGAAAGTAACTCTTAATCTATAAGAAAACAGTTTAACTATTAAAATAAACTATTAAAATATGGAAATAAATCGAGTTTATGATGCTTTTCAAGAAAGTAAATTTTTAAATAATATACTTTCTCCAGGTAATTTGCTTTTTATAGGAGAAGCTGAAAGTATTAATTATTTGAAAAGCTATGCCGTTAAGCACCAGCTAGAAAAGTCGAATTATTGCTATGCATGGCAAGAAGATAAACAACAAAAATTTGTATCTAAACTGCAAAATTTAAAACAATGCCGAGGAATTGTTGTGGCATCTATAGAAGACGAATCAACAATGTTTGACAAAATTAAATGCCTGCTGACTGATGCAGATTTGGAGATGCCTATATTGAAGCTATTTGACGATCTTTTTGTCAATTTTATGGCTCAAACTAACTTATTGGAATCTTCAGAATGTAACTTTAGAAAACCAACAGTATCTTATGGTATCTTAACTCTTCCTCGATCTGGTTCAACATTTTTATGTCACCTTTTAACTGCTACAGAAGTTGCTGGATATCCCATAGAACATCTCAGAATACCTGCCTTTACCTTAGCCAAGTATTGTAACTTTGATCATATCAGACTCCTGCGAACTCTTTTTACTCATCGCATTAGTCTTAATGGAGTATTTGGTACTAAATTTATATCCCATTTTTTGCAAGATTTTGAAACATTAGAAACTGGATTAGAGAAAATCTTCTCATCTTTTGATAAATATATTTATTTGCTCAGAAAAGATAAACTAG
>JASJDF010000307.1 GCA_030065715.1 Xenococcaceae cyanobacterium MO_188.B19
CGTCCTAAAGGATTCCTAAAGGATATATCCGAAGGTGTATCCTTTAGGAATCCTTCGGATAACCGCTACGCATATGGGGGATGCTGAATGCGCTTCAGCATATCCAACCACGTAAGAAGCTGGGGTATTAGACCCAGTGCGAAAAATTAACTGTTCACTGTTCACTGATAAATCTTAGTTGAGCCTAGTTACAGAGTTGCCCCGATCTAGATACAACTTTTACCAAGAATTTATGAGAAGGTAATGTAACAAAATGTTTTACTATTCTAATAAAGCCAGAAAAATAAATTCTCCGCAATCAATATTTACAAATCTTAATACAATACTAGCGTGATACAGATAATACGTCGCTTTTTTTGTTAAGTTAAGTAACTATTTTTTCAAGTCCATCTCATTTTTCCAATTAATTATGAGTTTTTATGGTCAAATACTTAATATTTGAGCAATAAATAGCGTTAAGACTTAATTTAAGCCTTATTTAACCCTAAATCCTTCAGGTATTTGTCGATGAAAATGTAGGATACTTGTGTTCTGAATGTTAATCTTAAGCTCTTAATTTGATATAGTTTGATAACTACACCATCAACAGCGATCGCTAAATAACTGAAAATTTTCTTACTGAATGTAACAAGATGCTCATACCAAAATGAATAATCAAATGCTAGGCTAGTTGTTTTTTATTTTATTTAATTCACAAAAACAATATATTTAATCTTGATTATTTCATCTTAATTTAAAATGTTTTAAATTAATCCATGTCACAATTAATTTAATCAAATAAATATCTTTAGCAAATACAAAAGCTATTTATATCTGTAATTGATTTCTCTTGTTGATATTTTGTAATGGTATGTTTTTATTTGATAAATACTTTTTGACTTTTTTTACTATTTGATGTTCTTTTTTAAGACAAAAAGACTTCAAATCTCCTGGACACAGCCTCTTTTCTCTATTAATCATAACTTTATAATATTAATAGATTTGATTGCATATTTTATCTATGTACTATCTATTAGACATCAACTAGAACTCCCACACATAGCACTATAAAATCATGAAAAAAGCATTATTGAATCCAGTCAGACCAAAACATTCTCAGCTAGATTCTATTCCTTTTTCTTTTATCCAAAAACTAGAACTAAATTGCAGAAACCTAGACGATGAAACTATTCAAGTTTTAAATGATTCTGAATATCTTGAGCGTCTTGATATGTTATGGGGAGATTCAGCAGAATAGCTTTAAAACTGGCTAATTCTTAATTTTGATAATTTGGGGCAGCTTATTATCAGTTTCGGCAAAGTCATCACCAATATTGTCAATATCTGGAGTAGATAAATCTCCTCCAAATAAATCTTTCGCGAAGCTCTCTAGTTCCTCTGGAGATAGTTGTTGTAATTGAGCTAATAGAGCATAACTTTCTGTAACCAGTTGAGCAACATCAATCTCGTAGTAAATGGGTTGATATTCTGAGAGTCTTTTAACCCCTTCACCTAAAAGAATCATTGCACCCCTGTGGTTGAGATTACTTAAGTGGTAGCATCCCACAGCAATTTGCAAAATTCCTTGGTAGAATTTCTTATCTAACTCTGGAGCTTCAATCCAAATTGCCTCCAGAGTATCGTGACAATCATAAAATTGCCTTTGGTTGAATTGTTGGATACCTAACCAAAAAGTCTCTGGTGGCAAAATTAACCTCAAACTTCCTTATTATTTCATACTGTCTCGAACTTCTTTGATCAGTTCTAAATCAATGTCTTGTTCATCTCCAGCAAATTCATTATCAGGAGTGATAAAAAGCATACAGTGACATTCTTTTCTTTCCCGCATGGGAACACAAGGACAATTCCAAAAAGCGTTTTTGACTTCTGCTTCCTTATCTTCGTAGTGACGACAGGGACATAGAGGAGAACCTAATTCTTCTTTGTGTCTAGCCAATCCTTCGATCACTACAGCGGTTACAGAAAGATCGCTACAAAAGTAAGTATTAGTCCTCTTCGCGTACTGCTCTGCAAAGTTTTTCATTGAATCCAATTTTTTATCCTGATCTGCTGCTGTGGTCATAATGTTGCTAGTTTTGAGAAGAGTACAAATTTCTATTGTTTACTTTAGTAGATTGTAATTCAAGTTGTACAGATTTTTGACATCCTCCCGTCGAGGGAGTCGGTTTATACGTTCCCTCTTACTGAAAGTGAGGGGCTTCTCACTCGCAAAAATAAATGCCAATGCTTAAGGGACTAGTTTCGATATTCTTAGATTTTCCTTGTTCTCTGTGTCAGAGACCTGCATCAAAAACTGTTTGTGATTATTGTGAGCAACAACTTAAAGCTTGTCAATTAAAGAATTACCAACACTTACAGCGATCGCAAAGTGCCAGCTCTTCAGGCTGTCTGTGCAACGCCTCCGAAAGCAGGAGATCGGATGTCCCAATTTTTGTCTGGGGTAGGTATGATGGAAATGTTAAGCAAGCGATCGCAGCAATGAAATATAATCGGTTGCCTGATCTGGGATTAATGTTAGGGGAATGGTTAGGCGAAACCTGGCAAGATTCAGGTTTAGAGCTGAAAACATCTGAGATAGCAGTAGTTCCTATTCCTCTCCATCCCAAAAAACTCAAACAAAGAGGGTTTAACCAAGCACAGAAAATTGCCGAGGGTTTTTGTTCTGTAACAGGTTACGCTTTAGAATCCAAAATTTTATGCAGAATTAAACAAGGTCAAGCCATGTTTAACTTAAATCCTAGCCAAAGAAAAAATAATATTACCAATGCTTTTGCGGTGGGAAAAATTCCCCAATCAAAGGGGAAAAAAAGCAAATTGGTGCTTTTGATAGATGATATTTATACTACTGGGGCTACGGTGCAAGAGGCTGCTAAAGTTCTAGAGCAAAAAGGAATTAAGGTGGTAGGAGCAGCAATTGTAGCAACTCCTCAACCTTAAAATTTGAGCTGAGTTGATTCTAGTTGGGAGTTAATACTTTATGTTGGGTGATATATTCATTTGGTGCAATATATGAGTAATCACTCTTTAATTAAACTCATCATAAAAAATGAATTCCGATAATTTTATCCAGCCACCTTCCCCAAAGGCTAATCCCAAACGCTCCCTAGGAGTTTTAACTACGTTTCGTCTGGGTTTATTCAATCTAGGATTAGGGTTAATGGCAGTGTTAACCTTAGCTGTTCTGAATCGAGTTATGATTAGCGAATTGGCTATTCCTGGTACTATTACGGCAGGAGTAATTGCCCTCAAAGACTTTGTTGCGCCTGCTAGAGTTTGGTTTGGACAATTATCTGATAATAAGCCTTTATTTGGTAAGCATCGCACCAGTTATGTCTTGATTGGAATTACAGTTGTGGGAATCGCTGTATTTCTAGCAGTACAATCTGTTTGGCAAATAGGTGCCATTGTTAGGGCTAATGGAGAATGGCTCTTAAACTTCCCTATAATCGGCTGGACAGCAATTCTAGCAATGATTATGGTTGTCTATGGTTTAGCTGTTAGTTCTAGCTCTACTCCTTTTACGGCATTACTAGTAGATATTTCTGAAGAAGATAGCCGATCTAAATTAGTAGCTGTAGTTTGGTCAATGCTACTAGTAGGCATTATTATTGGTGGTATAACTGGTAAGAAAATTCTGGATGGAATAGAAACAGCAAGCACATCCCAAGTAGCTTCTATTCCTCTAGAAAATTTGCAAGCACCGATTAATTATCTGTTTTCTTTTGTCCCTTTTGTGGTGATTATTTTAGCTGTTGTTGCTACTTGGGGGATTGAAAAAAAATACTCCTATTTTAGTTTTCGTTCTACTAATGGCAATGGTTTAAATTCTCAATCAAGCCAAGTTCGGGAAGATAATATTAGTTTTGGTTCCGCTTTAAAAATCTTAACTACCAGTCGTCAAACCAGTATCTTTTTTTCTTTCCTCTTTCTCTTAAATATCAGTCTTTTTTTACAAGAAGCGGTATTAGAACCCTATGGTGGAGAAGTATTCAATATGTCTATTTCTGATACTACTTTGTTAAACTCTTTTTGGGGAACAGGTATTTTAGTAGGGTACAGTGTAACTGGTTTTCTTTTGGTTTCTCGATGGGGCAAAAAATTAACCACAAAAATTGGTTGTTACCTAGTTGCTATATCTTTTCTTCTGATTATCCTGGCAGGCTTTACCCAACAAGAAACAATTTTAAAATTTGCCCTAGTATTATTTGGTTTAACTTCAGGAGTAGCATTAATTGGTGGGATAAGTCTTATGCTCGATCTTACCGCAGCAGAAACTGCGGGGACTTTTATTGGTGCATGGGGTATGGCACAGGCTATATCTCGTGCTTCCGCTACTTTTTTGGGGGGAATTATCTTAGATATTGGCAAATATTTATTTAATGATCGCCTTGTATTTGCCTACGGTTTAGTATTTGCGATCCAAGCAGTGGTAATGATTTTTGCGATTATGATTCTTAACCGAGTGAATGTTCAAGAATTCCAAGAAACTACATCTAGGGCGATCGCGACTGTCATGGAAGGAGATTTAGATGGGTAGAATTTATGAGATAATTAGCTTCATTACAAATTGTCAACAATTAATAACTTAATTTAGCAATGACTAAGACAGCATGGGTATTCCCTGGACAAGGTTCTCAAAAAGTAGGAATGGGCTTGGATCTACAAACTTTTCCTACGGCTCAAATCAAATTTGAAATTGCCGAAAGAGTCCTTGGCTGGTCAGTCTTAGACATTTGTAAGGGGGATGAAGCGGTTTTATCTCAAACTAACTATACTCAACCCTGTTTATATGTTACAGAATGTATCTTAGCTGATTTGCTCAAGGAAAAAACTGGCTTACCCCAATTAGTTGCAGGTCATAGTTTAGGCGAATATGTGGCTCTTTACACTGCTGGGGTGTTTGATTTTGAATCAGGATTAAGCCTAGTTAAAAAACGTTCTGAACTGATGGCAACTGCTGCTGGGGGAAAAATGGCAGCCCTAATGAAATTTGATCGCTCTCAACTGGAAAAACTAATTGCTGCAACTCCTGATGCTGTCCTGGCTAACGACAACAGTGATGGTCAAGTAGTTATCTCAGGTACTCCCGAAGCAATAGATGCTATTTTATCGCAAGTGAAAGCTAAAAGAGCCGTAGAATTGAATGTTTCTGGTGCTTTTCACTCTCCCTTAATGGCAGATGCTTCAGCACAGTTTGAATCTATTTTAAATTCTGTAACTTTTAATCAGGCACAAGTTCCTGTTTTATCTAATGTCGATCCAACCCCTGCAACTGAGGCTGAAGAATTGAAAAATCGGCTCATTCAACAAATGACTGGTTCGGTAAGATGGCGGGAAATTATGATCCAGCTAAAAAGGGAAAATGTGACTCAAGCTGTAGAAGTTGGTGCTGGTAAGGTGTTAGCTGGTTTGATTAAAAGAAGTTGTAAGGGTATTGAATTAGTTAATGTGGGAACAGCAAAGCAATTAGAACAATTCAGTCAAACTCCTGAAAAATCTTACGCTGTATCTTAGGGATTCTTTATTTTTATATTTTGACAATCACATTAAACCTTGTAGGGGCTGGTAAACAGTCCCTATTTGTAATGATTTAAAATCTCGAAACATTTCCTCAATGCCCATTCGTTTTGAATAAGCCGAAGTGGCTGCCGACAAACTTCCCAGATTTGTGAGGATATACCAAGGTTCTTTACAAGATTTTTGGCGATAGTTTCTGCCATATTTAGCGGCTAAATTCAATCCTCCAAACCCTTTGGTCTTAGTAACTCTAATTCCCTCATAAAAAAGAGCAGTACCAATTGATAATAGTCTCTCATGTTTTGGAAGACTACTTTCCTCAATCCCTGATGACATAAGCTTTTAAACCTTGGCTGTAATCCCTCCAGGTTATAGAATATTATTTGTTAATTAGAGATAACTTCAGATATGGGCTTGCGCTTTAAAAGTTTTTTCGGTCATTAGTTTGACATAAAGCTTAACAAAACGTGAATTAAGTTAAAATTAACCGATTAATGGCGAAAAGCTAGAATAAATCTTTCGATACCTCTTAAATCACAAATAACTTTAATATTTTCATACTCTTTTTGTTGAGATAGCATTTCTACTACTGTTGTCGCTTGTCCTGCCATGGCTTCAATTAACCATAGCCCCCCAGAAGTCAAATATTCAGGAGAGGCTTTAACTAAATATCTGATTGCATCTAAACCATCTGTCCCGCCATCTAAAGCTAAATGGGGTTCATGTTCAAAGACTTCGGGCTGTAATTGGGGTAATTGTGAACTCGGAATATAAGGAGGATTAGAAACCATACCTTGGACTTTACCTTTAACATGAGACAAAGGAGTCCACCAACTGCCTTGATAAAATTGAATTTGGCTAATAAGTCCTGTTTTGACAGCATTGGTTTTTGCGATCGCTAATGCTGCCTCACTACAATCTACAGCGTGAATTATGGCATCAGGAAATACACTCGCTAAACCCAAGGCAATTGCTCCACTTCCCGTCCCCAAATCTACCCATTGAGAGTCTTTGGTATAACAATTTGCTTGTTGGACAATATCAATTATCAGCTCAGTTTCGGGACGAGGAATTAACACCGAAGGAGACACATCAAGCTCAAAATTACGCCAAGAAACTCGACCCACGATATATTGTACTGGAAGATGTTCTGTGAGACGTTTTTGCCAAAGAATTGTAATTTGCTCAATACTTTTTTGAAGCAATATTGTAGAACGGGTTTTAAAAGACTCCAGACGCAGAGTGAGAGAATCTAAATCACTGATGTGCTGTAATAACCAATCAACTTCTTTGACTGGAACATTAGCTGCGATCGCATTATTGATGGCATTTCTACGCCACAAGTATAATTCCTGTCCTGATACCTGAAATTTAATAATTTTCCTCCGATTGAAATATAAACTGGGTTGAAAAACCCAACCAGCTAGCGCGTCTAGTTTAATTTGCTAGGTAGTGTGAGCGTCTTGCTCATAATTAAATTAATATGATCTAGAGATTTTGACGAAGTCGAAGCAGCGCGAAAGTGCGGTCTTGGGGGTTTCCCCCATGAGCAACTTTCGTAAGAAGGCTCCGTCGTTT
>JASJDF010000308.1 GCA_030065715.1 Xenococcaceae cyanobacterium MO_188.B19
GTGAAAAATTCCCAAACAAATCGTGCAACAACACATAAAAACAGGGAATAATTACCAAAGTTAAACCCGTCGCCAAAGCCAAACCCGAAAACACTACTACTCCTAAAGGTTGCAAAAACTCCGAACCTTCCCCAATTCCTAACGCTAAAGGAAACATCCCCAACACTGTAGTAATAGTAGTCATTAAAATCGGTCTAAGCCTGGAAGTGGCAGCTTGAATAATAGCGATACTGCGATTATATTTACCACTGGTATAAATTTGATTTGCCAACTCTACCATTACGATCGCGTTATTAACTACAATACCAACTAATAACACTGCACCTATCAACACAGTAGCACCGATCGCGGTTTGAGTAACATATAAACCGATGATTCCTCCTGCTAAAGCTAGAGGTACAGTTAATAAGATTACTAAAGGATCGACTAAGGAATTGTATTGTACCGCCATCACTACAAAGACGAGAAATACTGCTAATCCTCCCAATACTTTTAATGCACTTTGTATCTGTTGATTGGAAGCAGCAGCATAACTAGGAAGTAAGCTTACACCTGGGGGTAATTCTAGTTCATTAATAATGCTTTGAGTTTCAGCAAGAGCGTTGCTTAAATTTGCTCCTTCTGAGAGATTCCCCACCATAATATATACTGAACGTTGATTGATTCTTTGGATTTCTCCTGGTGCTTCTCCGAT
Source organism: Xenococcaceae cyanobacterium MO_188.B19 (assembly GCA_030065715.1). GTDB lineage: Bacteria > Cyanobacteriota > Cyanobacteriia > Cyanobacteriales > Xenococcaceae > JASJCP01. The sequence continues at coordinate 695 of JASJDF010000308.1, forward strand.
GGTGAGATTTGCTACATCTCGCAGTTTAATAGGACTATCATCGCCAGTAAATAGGGGTAAACCTTGTAACTGTGCTAAAGATTGACGAGAATCAGTGAGTTTTACTCTAATATCCACTAATCTATCATCTCTTTGTAACTGAGTTGCCACAGATCCCGCGATCGCAGTTTGTACCGTATTACCAATATCTTGTAAAGTTAAACCATACTCAGCCAATCTTTCTGGATTGGGCTTAATTTGTATTTCTGGTTGTCTGGGGTCAGTATCAGCGCGAAAACGGGCTAAAGTCGCCTTTTCATCCAATATTTCTAGAATTTTTCTTCCTGTTTGCTGCAAAAGTTTAGTATCTTTTCCTTGTAAAATCAGATCGATATCTCCTCTAACGGGAGAATTATTTAAGTTCAAACCTCTAACCCTTTGAGGAAATATCCGCAGACGAATATCTACTAGATGGAGTTTTCTAAATTCTTGGTTTACTCTGGCAATGAAACTATCTAGGTTAGTGTCGGGTTTTAGGGTAATAGTACTAGAACTTCTTAAGAGATTTTCAATAGTAGAATTGCCAAACAAAAAACCGCCAGTGCTAGTAAAGACATATTCTGTTTCTGGTTGGCGCAATAGTATTTCATCTACTGCTTTCATTACTTTTTTATTCGTCTCTAGATTTGTTCCTGGAGGAAAACTAGCAAACATTTGAGCTTCACCAGTATTGATTCTAGGTAAGATTTCTTGAGGGATATTTTGAGCTAAACTAATGCTGCTTCCACCAAGAATCAGAAAAACTAACACAATAGTTAATAACCGATAGCGTAAAATTCCTTTTAGAAAATATCCGTAACTGTTAGTTATTCCTGTAAAACCTTGATTAAACCAAACCAATAAAGGAAAGTGATTGAGATTAGCAGAATAGGGAATAGTTAGCAAGCGCGAAGCCAACATGGGCACAACGGTTACAGCTAATAATAAAGATGCTGCGATCGCAAAACTAATAGTTAAAATAAGTTCTCGAAACAGTAAAGAAAATAAACCACCTACTAGTAAAAAGGGCAAAACTGCGACTAAATTGGTAGCAGTAGAAGCAACTAAAGCAGATTCAACTTCTGAACTGGCTTTTTCTGCAATTTTAATAATATTTCTCCCTTGTCCCCCAGTCTCCCTTGTCCCCTTGTCCCCCCAGTCTCCCAGTCTCCCACTCTCCCTTGTCTCCCACTCTCCCACTCTAAGTGCAATATTCTCCAGCATGACAATGGAATTATCCACTACAATACCCACACCCAAAGCTAAACCACCCAAACTGAAGATATTAATGGATAAACCAAACAATTTCATTAAAATAATGGCAGCTAAAGTTGCAAGGGGAATTGCTAAAACAATAATGAAAGTTTGACGTAGAGAACCTAAAAAGATAAAAACTGCTATTGCTGCTAAGATAGTTCCTGTAATACCCGCGATCGCGACATTTGAGATAGAATTAATAATAAAGCCAGACTCATCTCTAGTTGTAACTAGTTCCATATCTTCGGAGATAACCCCAGATTCTTGCAACCATACCAGCTTTTTCTTAACTTCCTCAATAACAGTAATCGTATTGGCATCTGGTTGTTTTTGGATCGTGATTTTAACCGCAGGTTTCCTATTAAGAGATACAAAAACCCTTTGTTCTGCTTCCCCATCAGTAATAGTAGCGACATCTCGTAAATAAACGTTATTGCGCCCTAAATTTCCCTCTCCCAAATCTAAACTTAAATTACGAATCTCTTCAACAGAGGTAAACTTACCAATAGTACGAATTAAAGGTTCTCCTGTTTCCCCTCTGAGTCTTCCCCCTGCTATATCCCGATTTCTCACATCTAAAGCATCTAGTACCTGATTAACCCCAATACCCAAAGCTTGTAATCGTTTTGAATCAATCTCAATCCTAACTTCTTCATCTACACCCCCTGATACATCTACTGTAGCTACCCCAGGAATTACCGTTAATTCTCTGCTTAATTCCTCATCAGCAAAAATCTTTAATCCCAAATCATCCAGAGAATCCGACTCTAAAGCAAACTCATAGATAGGTAATTGGGAAGGATCGAATTTAAACAATCGCGCTTCTGTAACTAAATCAGGAAGACGGTTGCGATTGCGATTAAAAGTAGCAGTGGCATCACTCAATGCCCTGTCTATATTACCCCCTGGCTTGAAATAGAGATCGATTCTAACCCTTCCCTCCCTAGTATTAGAAACAACCTGTACCACTCCTTCTGTCGCCGTTAAAGCTTCTTCTAAAGGTTTGGTAATTTCTTCCACTGCTACTTCAGGAGAAACCCCTGGAATATTAACCCTTAAACCAATGCGCGGATAGGTAATAGCAGGTAATAAATCTACCTGAAGCCGAAATATAAAAAAAATGCCGACTACAATTACGGCTAAAGTCAACATTAGTGTACCAATATGACGGCGTATCGCGATCTTACTTAGATTCATCTATTACCTAGTCTGAGTTTCTAGTTTCTGATTTGAGGAATTCGATCCATCACACCAACGTACTTTTTCATTATCTCTTATTGGAAATCGAGATATTGTTGAACGAATAAATTAATTTAAGCGATCTCAGCTTTTCCCAGATTATTTTAGTTATTATTTAGTCTAAATTGCTGGATACAAATGTTAATTTAGCCTAATCCCAAAAATCGCTATGCTAATGGTTTTGAAGTCTTAAAAGCATTAAAAAAAATTCATGTTTATAAGCAACCAGAAGTAAACCTAAATATATATTATAACTTTTGATAGTGTATGCTTATTCATTCAAAATAAAAATAACTAAGGACAAATACTCACAACCTTCTCACAATCTTTTTCTAAGCTCTTGAATAAGGCTAAAGCTTGCAACTCCATTCTCTTCAATCAAACAAAAAATGATTACTACTAAAGGTGGTGATGAAGTATGGAAACTATTGCTTACCTTAAACTTTGGATTATTGTTGGAATATTGACAGTAATAGCTGGATTTGGATATCTTTTTATTCATAATCTCCTTTACTTTATTGATGGTGATATGGATCCTGAAGAATGCATAAGCTCTTTAGAAAATAATGAACGAGTTTATAAAGAGCTACATCCACATCGGGAAGAAGAATTTTATGAGGAAATGCGACAACCTCTTCGATATGAATGATTAATTGACTGCATCTCCAAGGAAATCAAGAAAATTATCCCAGTCCAAAACTTTTACCCTCTCTACTGTCCCGTCTTAAATATCCATCAAGTATGTTCTTAACTCCTTGAGGAACTCCTGTAAAACGCACAGTGAAGCTATTAGATTCTGGCTGAACTTCTATTACTTTGGCAAAAAGATACTGCTCTAGATTTGTACCATCTCCCAAGAATATTTTGAGGTTTTCTAAAGTAGATAATTGCAATAATTCAGACTTATCGCAGATAATTTCGCCAGTTTTACTACTCAGTTTCACTATCTTGCCTAATTTGCTGCTTTCTGAAGGATTATATTCTCGAATCGCAAAATATTGTATAGCAATCGGTTCTGATAGATTCAATAAAACATCTGAAGTCTGTTGCAGAGATAAATTATATTTTCCCGCTATTCCCACTACTGAATAGATAGTAATAGGTTGCTTGATGACCCACTACACCATATTTAGAGCGAGCTTTTGAGCCAATGTTGCCGATTACAACTTCTCCTGTATTGATGCTAATTCCCATCTCTAGGGAGATATCAGGAAGATCTTTGAGAGTAGCAATGCGGTCATTAACCGATTTTATTGCTTGCTGCATTGCGATCGCAGTTGCCACGGCTTTTTCAGCATGATCCTCTTGTATTAAGGGTGCGCCAAAAATAGCCAGAATACCATCACCCAAAAATTCGTCAATTGTTCCCCCATACTTAAAGATTATCTCCGTCATAGTTTCCAGATAGAGGTTGAGAATTTTAACTACAACTTCAGCAGGTATTCTCGATGCAAGTAAGCTAAATCCCCGAATATCGGAAACTAAAATCGTAATTCTGCGGGTTTCACCACCTAACTGTAATCCTTCAGGATCTTCTAACAAAACTTTAACCACATCATCACTTAAATATCGTCCAAAAGTCTGACGAATTTTGATTCCCTTATAGGCTTGAGCAGTTACGATCATTAAAGGTGAGCCAACTAGAGCCATTATGGGAGGAACTACAGGAAGCCACCAACTTTCTAAAAAAGAAGCATAAGTTATGCCCATAATTGCAGTAGCAGCAATTACTATTCCTCCTGTAGTTAGTAAAAGCGATCGCCAAAACTTAGCTGACTGGGGCATCAAGATCGCGATAGTAGTTCCCACACCCCACCACAGGAGAATCCAAAGATACTCAATAGGTTCAGATAAAGTTTGAATCAGAGGGCGATTATCCAGAACTGCGCTAATAATCTGACTAATCAAATTAGCTTGAATTTCAACTCCTGCCATCCGTTCCGACGAATTGAATTAGTCGTATAGGGTGTAGGATAAATATCTTGAAAGCTCTCACTAATGTATCCAATCAAAATCAACCGATCCTTTCCCCAGTTTGCTGGTAAGCGTTCTGCTAAAACATCGGTGAGACTGACAATTTCAAAATGTTCCGCAGCACCGCGATAGTTAATAATGGTTTGATAACTTTTAGCATCAGCCCTTACATAACTCCCATCATTACCCTTGAAGCGAGGGAAAAGAGTATTTCTAAACTTAAAAATATTAGTTCCTTGGGGAACTTCTGGCGCAATTTCCTCTTCTGCCAAATAAACAGCAGCTAAATACAGAGCAAAGCTTTCTAGAGTTTCTCCGTTACCTCCAACCCTTAAATAACCACGACGTAACACATTATCTAGGTCTAACTTCAGATCGTTAGCTCCCACTTGTCCTTGTTTTTTCAACTCTGGTGGAGGCGCAACTGTTTGCTTATATTTATCCCCCACTAACTTCTGAATTCCAATTAAATTCGGCGTAGATTGATAAACTTTAACTAATTCTTCATGACCAGGTTCTAAAGGTAAATCCCGATAGACATCTAAACCAATTCCTCTTGGTTGCATCCGCTTCAACTTATCAATTAAGCGAGCTAAATCACTGTCATAAATAGCTCCTTGATTCAGATTCTCTAAATCTTGCTCGTTAATGCCAACAATAGCAATTCTTCGATCTCTTGACTCTTGAGGTCGCCAACGCATATAGAGATCGAACGCCTCTAATTCTAACTCTTGCAATCCTCCCAACCATCGCAGAATAATAATTATCCCCGCCAATGGTAGAGCAAATATAATTCCTTGTACTTTGCGTCTATTCAATGATAATTGCGATCGCTTAATTAATTGTTTCACTTGCAACAACATAAGTAAGTAGTCAGATAAAAAATGAACTAATAGCGATCGCTTAAACCTGTGTAGTTGATTATAATTCCCTTATCGGTAACAACAGATATTGCTTTAGTAAGGAATATAAACTGGATATGGATTAGGTATATAATAAACTTCCCGTTTTGGTTGACGCTGTACAATTCCTTGGTTGCGAAACTTATTAGTTTTTGTTCCCTGACAATAAAGCACTTCTCTTTGAGCAACTGTTTCACATTGTTCTACAGGAGTTTGTTCATTAGAAGCACAAAATAATTCTAACTGCCAATTACCATTGCGTTGTTTTGTTTCTTGAGAAAAAGTTATTTGATATCTGAAGTTACCTGTTTCTAGAATCTTGTCGGTGTCTTTATGGTAAATTTCATACTCTACATTGTGAATTCCACTTTGATTACCAATTTGTTTCAGTGAAAAATCATTAGAACCTTTTTTAGCTTTTTTATAATCTCTTTTAATTACTTTACCCGTTCTGAGATTGGTCAAACGTACTTTTAATTTTTTTTGCGGTTCAGTTTGACGAGAAATAAAGCGGATATCTCCATCTACAGCTAATCCATACCAGTCCCGACCAGGACATTCTCCAAAATATTCCACTAAATGAGCTTGAAAAGTCTCTCGAATCGCACCCACATTAAGATGTAAACCTGCATTAGATGATGCAGTTGCCTTAATTGCTGCTCCAGTAAGTGCCATAAATCCGATCGCGGAACCTACCATTAAATGTTGGAAATTTTTCATCATTAATTGCTTTAAAAGTTAATTGGTTATGTACATTCATTTCTATGGCTCAAGATAAAGAGCTTATGCAAAAAAGGTGTTTATTCCTGGATGGAAATTGGTGAAGCTACTTTAAATAGTGCTTAAGATTCAAAAATCTTGAGTATAGTAATAATCGCTATAATTTGAGCAAAAGTACCAGTTCAGATAATGTTTGATTTTTTAAATCCTCTACTTAATCGTCACCCAGAGAAGATGAAAGC
>JASJDF010000309.1 GCA_030065715.1 Xenococcaceae cyanobacterium MO_188.B19
CGATTTAGTTCTTTTTGTAAAAGTTTTTTTTCTATTGCCCAAGTCTCTCGATTTAAACTAGGAGGAATAACGATCATGTCAAATAGAGTAGCATGATTTTTTTCCGGATGAGGGCGTAAAATTCTGCCCCTGCGCTGGATAAATTGGCGAGGATTGGTGGTACTGGCTAAAATAACCGCAGTTTTAATAGTAGGGATGTCTATTCCTTCATCCAGACAACGAATTGCTACTAAACCTTGTAGTTCTTGGTTTTCAAACTGCTTCCGTAATTGTTCTCTTTCTTCTAAAGTATTATCCGAGGTATAAGTATTAACACGGTAGCCTAATTCTTGCCCAAGAACTCTAGTTACTGCTTCAATTTGACGGCGATACCTACTATGATAATTTTCTATATTGCCATCTCCACAATAAAATAAAGTGTGGCTAGTATGGAGACGGTTTTTCATAATATCTTTTAAAGCTTCTAATTTATTCATAGCACTACCAACTAAACGCGATCGCTTAGTTAATAAGGATGTTAATGTATCATTATCTTCAAAACTAGGATTATTGCTTAAATTCCAACCAATTCTTTTAGTTAATTTGGCATATAAAAAAGATTCAGTTTCAGTTAATTCAACAAAAACAGGATAGTAAAGATAGGGAACTAAAGCACCTTTTTTTATAGCATCAGCTAAAGTAAATTCAGGAGCAATTATTTCACCAAAATAATCGAATAGTGCCTCTGTACCGCTATGATCATAGTAGCGTTGTGGAGTAGCAGAAAGAGCTAAACGTAAACCTATATTATGAGGCAGAATGGCTTCTAAACGAGTCGAACCTAAATTATGGGCTTCGTCACCAATGATTAAGGTTTTAGCAGGGAAAAATTTTAGTTGAGTTCTAAATCCATCACTAATAAAAGTAGAGTTAGTAGCAATAATAGTAAGAAATTTCTGTTTTCCTGACGCTATATTATAAAGCTGATTAGATAATATTTTTTGCCAATCATTAATACTGGTCATGGCACATATAGGATTAAGATTAAAGTCTCGACAATGTCTTTCCCATTGCAGTACCAGATGACGATAAGGGCAAATTATCAATAAAACTTGTAGTGTTATTTTTTGATACAGTTCTGTTGCGATCGCAAGACCAATGATAGTTTTACCACTACCTGTCGCCATTTTTAATGTACCTCTGCCTTTATTTTTGAGCCAGTTGACAACTGCTTCTTGTTGATAATCTCGTAATTCTAAATTAGAAGGAAAGCGAGGTATTCCTAGTTTTTGATATTGATAGTCCTTGCTAGGTTCTCTTGCTAGTCTTTTATAAAGCTTTTTATTATATTCTCTGGCTAGTTTTTGCCAATCAATAGTGTATGTTGATGGTTCATTGTTCATCGTTAATTGTTAATTATTCATTTTTACTTGCGGGTTCTTGTTTGTAATATCTGTCTCTAAAATACTTCTAAAACATAAATAAGCTAAAGTCCCGAACAAAGGTATTAAAGTAATTATCCAAAAGATCAGAGGATTATCAATATTTCTTCTGGCTAAATCATCCTTGATAATAACGGGTAATAATAAGCACAATACGCAAAAATCCAAACTCATTACATGAATAAACTTGCTAGTATGCCATTGTTGAATAAAATCACTCCAGTCACCATTAGTTATTCCCCAAAAGAGTAATAATATTGTGCCTATTGTAATAAAAATACCTGTGATAGGAGATTCCAAAACTTTTAGTAAAGTATTTTTTTCTCCTGACCAAACTGTACTCGGTTGACGTAAAGCTAAATAGGGTAAAATAGCAAAGGCACCAAATCCAAAAGAACCCGTAACAAAAATCCAAGCTGGTATTTTTTGACTTCTACCATCAAATAATAAGAAACAAGTATAAATAATGGGTAAAACTCCCATAAGATTAAACAGGGCAATAATTAGGGGATTAATATCTTGAAACTTGCCAGAAGATAAATTAATAATTAAATCCAAAGTATTGGGATTATTGGGAGGAGCAAGTAAAAAAGCATATATGGTAAATACTAACCAGATTAATCCGAAAATGAGTTTATTTTTCATATATTATTTTTTCTGTAAGATTGTTTATTGTTAATTTCTTTTTGTTTAAACACCAATCACTAACTATTAACTAAGAACCTCTAAACCCAAGTCAGCCCATTTGATTACTGGACCATAACTGGATATCATCATCTTGTATTCTCATTGCTGTTCATATTTCTCGTAAAGCTTGATTACAATACTGATTAACGAGGCTAAATAATACCCACACCTCAGGAAAGAGGTAAACAGCAAGTTTTAAAAGATAATATAAGAAAATTAGCATGATAAATTCAAATTAATTGAGATACTAACTTTTTGAAACCGAATTTGAGACAATTAGTCTAGTAGACAACACGCGATAAGAAACTATAGCAAATCACTATGCAAACTCTGGCTCAACCTAACCTCAATGCTGAAACAGCTTTTGATACTACTATTCATCGGCGAAAAACTCGACCAGTAAAAGTGGGAAATGTCACCATCGGAGGTAACAATCCTGTAGTTGTCCAATCCATGATTAATGAAGACACCCTGGACATTGAGGGGTCTGTAGCTGCAATTCGGCGTTTACATGAAATAGGCTGCGAAATTGTTCGCGTTACTGTACCTAGCATGGCACACGCCAAAGCCTTAGCTGATATTAAAAGTAAATTGGCTCAAACCTATCAACCAGTCCCCCTAGTAGCGGATGTTCATCACAATGGCATGAAAATTGCCCTAGAAGTAGCAAAACACGTTGATAAAGTCAGAATTAACCCAGGTTTGTATGTCTTTGAAAAACCCAAAAGCGACCGCACAGAGTATAATAAGAGTGAATTTGATGAAATTGGGGCAAAAATTCGAGAAACTTTAGAACCATTGGTGGTTTCTCTAAGAGATCAAGGCAAAGCTATGAGAATTGGTGTAAATCATGGTTCTCTTGCTGAAAGAATGCTCTTTACCTACGGTGATACTCCAGAAGGCATGGTAGAATCAGCCCTAGAGTTTATTCATATTTGTGAGTCTCTCGATTTTTATAATATTGTTATTTCTTTAAAAGCTTCTCGTGTTCCCGTCATGTTAGCTGCTTACCGCCTCATGGTAAAACGGATGAATGAGTTAGGGATGGAATACCCTCTACACCTGGGAGTTACCGAAGCAGGAGATGGAGAGTATGGCAGAATCAAATCTACCGCAGGTATTGGAACTCTCTTAGCTGAAGGTATCGGAGATACTATTCGGGTGTCTCTCACTGAAGCACCAGAAAAAGAAATACCTGTTTGCTATAGTATCTTGCAAGCTTTGGGTTTACGGAAAACTATGGTGGAGTACGTTGCCTGTCCTTCTTGTGGACGTACTCTATTCAATTTGGAAGAAGTCTTGCACAAAGTCCGAGAAGCCACCAAACACTTAACAGGATTAGATATTGCTGTTATGGGTTGTATCGTCAATGGACCTGGAGAAATGGCAGATGCAGACTATGGTTATGTAGGAAAACAACCAGGTTATATCGCCCTGTATCGAGGTAGAGAGGAGATCAAAAGAGTTCCTGAAGCAGAAGGAGTAACAGAACTAATTAACCTCATTAAAAGCGATGATCGATGGGTAGAACCTGAAGATTAAACAGAATTAGGGATTGTCTGGTTATCAAATTATTTTTGATTGAATCAGACAATCTTGAATAAATCTGCTAGTGCTTTGTCAAGATTCATTTGAAGGATAAGTATAACTAAATTTTCTTCCCTGTCTTCCTTGTCTCATCTCAACCCATCATTTCAAAGTTGACAGAGTACTAGGTGGAGCGCGATAAACTCAGCAAAATTAGATTAATGGCAAAATCATTACCTGATGCTACTGTCAGAGAAATAATACTCTGGTTATTGGGAAAACGCAAAAGAATGCGGGTTACTGGCGCATCAATGCAACCTTTATTACAATCGGGTGAGGAAATCCTGATCGATCTCAATGCTTATCAAAAAGCTGCACCAGAAATTGGAGACATCATCGTCGCATTTCATCCCTATCGTCTGAATTTCCCCATAGTAAAAAGAATCGTATCGATAACAAATCAGGATTTTTTTTTACAAGGAGATAATACAGTAGAAAGTATCGATAGTCGTTCCTATGGTGCAATAAAATTAGATCGAATTATCGGAAAAGTTATTTGTCGCTTTTAAAGAGTAAATCATGAATCGAACAATATGGATTGCTCGTCATGGGAATCGTTTTGATTTTGTTGATCCAGAATGGTTTAATACAGCACCAAGACGCTATGATCCTCCCTTATCAGAAGATGGATTGCTTCAGACTTATCAAATAGGAAAAAGACTAAAATCAGAAACTATTAATCATATTTTTGCCTCTCCTTTTTTAAGAACAATTCAAACTGCTCATCAAATAGCCGATATTCTAGATTTACCTATTAAACTAGAAGCAGGTTTAAGTGAATGGTTTAATCCAGATTGGATGAGTGAAACTCCACAAATTCATCCTCGTGAATTACTAGAAGCTAAATACCCCCGCCTTGATTGGAATTATTCTTCTTACCTATATCCTAAATACCCTGAGACTGAAGCAGAAGTAAAATTAAGAGCTGGAACAACCGCAAAATGGTTAGTTCAGAATTTCTCAGATAATCTGCTTTTAGTGGGACATAGTGCTTCAGTGTTGAGTGCAACTCAAGCTTTAGTGCCTAATACCGCTGATTTTACAACTCCTGTGGGCTGTTTAGTAAAATTAACAAGTAAGGCATCTGAACAGGGGTGGAAATTGGAATTAAAAGCAGATATCAGCCATTTTAATTACATCTAAATAACACTATGAGTTCTTCTATTGAAATTAAACATCAACCAACCCAAGGTGAATTAGAAACATTAGGAGTGTTTAACTGGTCTATCTGGACAAAAGAAGTATCAGAATTTCCTTGGACTTATGATGAAACTGAAACTTGCTATTTTTTAGCAGGAGATGTGACTGTAACTCCTGATGAGGGAGAACCTGTATCCATGGGTCAAGGAGATTTAGTAACTTTTCCCAGGGGAATGTCCTGTACTTGGACAATCAAGAGTGCTGTACGGAAACACTACAAATTTGGCTAGGCACCAAGAAATTAAATATTTCTGTGGATTTTGGTAAAACTAACCCGAAATCTTGAAGGATATTGTAAGGTAAAAGAAAAAATTTTAAGAATGAATATAGGACTACAATACCCCATATTTGGCTCAGAAATCAGTTGTCCCCACTGTCGCCAATCAATCTCCGCTCTAACTCTCACTGATGCTTATCTTTGTCCCCGTCATGGTGCATTTGAGGCAAATCCTAAAACTGAAGAGTTAGTCCATTTACCATCAGGAAGACGCTGGCGACGTTGGGAAGGGAAATGGTATCGTCAACATACCCATCCCGATGGAATTCGTTTTGAAATTCATGAAGCTTTAGATCGCTTATACACAGAAGGTTATCGTGCTACTAAAGTGATTATTGCTAATCGCTATAAAGATTTGGTGAGTTCCTACTTAGAAAGAACCCACCCTTGGCAAGAAAGCCATGAAATTAAAATTCCTAAATTGTATGGGTTGCCAGTATTTTTCAGTTCTGAATCTCAAACCGAACCTTGTTGGAACATAATCAACTTTTCCCTAGAAAAAGAACCTGGTTCTCCCCGTCACTATCCTTACCGTTTCCTCTTTGAGTAAGTTATCTAACCAATGCACCATGTTTCCATCCGCACCGCTAATATCCATAGTGCGATCGCATTTTATGAATTATTAGGGTTTACAGTCAAAGAAAGGTTCACTACAGGATATACTTTAGCCTGTTGGATGGAAGGACTACTAGGAAGAATCGAATTAATCCAAATTCCTGAACCTAAACCCGCTCCCGATGCTTTTGGTGATGAGCATTATGTAGGCTACTATCACCTGTCTTTCGATCTGACAAAAATCACAGATAGCCTTCCTAATTGGTTAAAAAATCTACAGCAAAAGTTTGACTCCGCAACAACCAATAATCCTGAACAAGTACAACCTCTCAAAATACTATTATCACCTACTCAGCAAATGATCGGCGATCGCGTTTACGAAGTGACTTTTATCGCTGACTTCGACGGCTTACCCCTAGAATTTATTCGACTTCTCCCCCCAATTAACTAGAACACCAATTCAGTAATCTCAAAAACCCTAGTTGAGAGAGACAAGGGGGACAAGGAAGAAAATCAGCTCTAACTCCCTTGTCTTCACCCTCTCCCCCCTCTTCCTTGTCTTCACCCCACAAAAAATTTCTGGTTACTGAATCGACGTTCTAGGAGCGATAAACAGGTAGGGTAAAGTGAAAGCTACTACCGTCATTGGGCGAGCTATCTACCCAGATTTGACCATAATGAGCGCGGACAATTTTACGACACACAGCAAGTCCTAAACCATAACCTTCCTGGCTTTCATCTCGTTTTAAGCGAAAGTTTCCTTCAAAAATATGTTCTTGTTTTTCTGGGGGAATACCATGTCCTGTATCACATACACTTACTTGTAATTTTTGGCTGGTACGGTGCAATACAAATAAGTTGATCTGACCTCCTTCGGGAGTGTATTTAATGGCATTATCAAGAAGATTAACTAGTAATTGGCGAATTAACTCCCCGTCTACGTAAACATAAGGGATATCTTGGGGTATGTCTTGCTGGAAAATTTGAGACTTGGCTTTGAGCTGTTTGCTAGTTTGAGCGATCGCATCTTGACATAAATCCCTTAAATTAAATTTATCAGGATTAACTTCGAGTTTAGTACTAACGCTGCGAGAACTTTCTAACAAGTCAGCAATCATGCGTTTCATAATCCCAAACTGACGGCGAGATTGTTGGTATAATTGGCTTCTAAGTTGTTCTTTTTGAGTTGTTTTTTCCTGTTGTTCTGACAATTCTAAAGTTTCCATTGCCAAAGAAGCTGCGGTCAGAGGATTACGAAGATC